>DATJAK010000074.1:0-11302 GCA_035516375.1 Bryobacteraceae bacterium | reverse complement strand
TGGCGGATTTCAGGATGGGGATTTCGGGGTCGGCGTCTTTCCAGAGGGTGAAGAAATCCTGATAGGCGGCTTTGGCTTTTGCAGTGTCGCCTTGCGAGGCATAAGCGCGAGCGAGGCCGAGGTGAGCTAAGGCGCCGAGGGGGAAGTTCAGCGAGGCTCCGGGGTGGTCAATCATTTTCTGAAATTCCGCGGCAGCCTCGGTGCCTTTGCGCATCTGCAGATAAGTTTCTCCGCGCAGGAATACGGGATACATGGTTCCCATTTGGAAAGGCGGAGGTGCGCCCAGTTCGTAGGGCTCGACGGATTGAAGCGCCTGTAAGGCGGCATCGGTCTGATTTTGATTAAGCGCGATTGCCGCCTGAATAGTGGGCTGCCAATACAGTTTGAGGACAGTGTTGAGGGGGTCACTTTTTTCGAGTTCCGCTGTCAAAGTTCGGGCTTTCGCGACGTCTCCCGCACGGGCGGCGGCGAGAGCGGAAAGGACTTTAATGTCACGGCCGGGGGCAAGTGTGAGAGCGGAAGCGACGTTCTGCTTTGCGGCTGAAGCGTTGTCGAATTCGGCCTCACGCAATGCGGCGTTGGCCTGCCAGAGAGCGGCGGTTTCTTTGGAATCGGCGCGGATGGCGGAATCCATGGCGCGGCGGCTGAATTCCCGCGCTTTCGCAAGCCGTCCGTAGTAGGCCTCAGTATCCGATTGCGCGGAAAGCAGCGGGTCTTCGTCTCCGGGTTTGCCGGCACCCCAGGCGAGTTGCTTTTCCATCTCGGCTGGATCGCGATGCGTGAAGCCAAGGAAATAGTAGTAAAGGCGAACGGTTTCGCCATCCATGTTAAGAGCAATCGCCCGATCGAGTTCCGCCTTCGCCTGGTCGGCGTGATTCACGGCCAGATAGCAAGCGGCCAGATTGGAGTAATTACTCACTTGATTGGCATCAAGGGCAAGCGCCTGCTGGGTTTCAGCGATGCAACGGTCATACTGGCCGAGGGCGGCGGCGTTTGCGCCGAGATTGCCGTAGGGAATCGAATCGCGCGGGTAGCTTTGGATCCATAGTTCGTAGGTTTGCGCTTCCTTTTCCAGTTCTCCGGTGCCAAACGCGTAGTAATAGGCGGAGATACGCAAGCGTTCGCGCTCGCTGACCTTGTCTCTGAGTTCATAGGCTTTGCGAATATTTTCTGCGCCCAGGCTGGCCTCACCGAGATTGCCATAGCTCGATCCCAGGCTGGCGTAGGCCATGGCGAAGTTGGGGTCAATCTCGATGGCTCGCTTAAAAAATGCGATCGCCTCGGCGGGGCCTTTTTCGCGTCCGCTGCGGATGCCCATGCTGAAGGCTTTGAGGGCTTCAAGCGAGCCGGTCGTGGCTTCGACGGGGACATCGAATTTCTGTACAGAGGCGAGCGATTCGCCGAGCTTAGTACGTAGGCTGGAAGCGGCCTGGCCAAGAGCCTTGAGCACATCTTCTTTGCGCGCCGCTTCCACCTGATCCTGGGCAAGGACGTCTCCCGTGTTGCACCCGGCCGCGACTATGCCAATTACATATTGCGCGCCCAGGCGCGAGATGGAGCCGAGAAGGATGGCTTTGCTTCCAGTGCGCAGGCAAAGTTCGCGGGCGACATCGCGGGTGATGCGTTGGCCCGACTGTCGGCCCATCAGCGACAAAGTTTCATTCACGCGACGGTCAGACAGCACATTAATAAATGGAGATTGCTCAAGCTGGACGGCGAGCGCCTGCTTCAGGGCGTCGTCGAAAACGGGATCGCCGGTGGTGTTTTCGAAGTCGGCAAGGACGACCGTGTCTCTTTCGGTGAGCGGGGCGGCCGTAACTATGGGCTTGCGAGACTGGAAATAGAAAAAGCCAGCGACGGCAATCGCAACGAGCGCGACAAGAGAGAAAACGAGAATTTTCCAGCGGGCGCGCGACTTGGAAACGACCGGCGCGGCGCCCGACGGTGGAGGGACAACTTGCGCAGAGGATGACGGTGTGGCGATGGATTCCGAGGGCCGCGGACTCGCGCTGGAAACCGCGGCGGTGCGGCCGGACTCGGTGTCCCGTTTGGCGCGCTTCAGATCGGCGACCATTTCGGACGTGTGCTGGTAGCGCAGGTCGCGGTCTTTTTCCAGGGCTTTGTTGATGACCGCTTCGAGCTGCGGAGGAAGCTCGGGGTTGAAGCGGAGTGGAGAAGTGGGATCATTGTGAAGGATGGCGTCGAACAGGAGCGCGGTGGTGGGGCCGTGAAATGGCAGAGTGCCGGTGGCCATTTCGTAGAGCACGGCACCGAAGGAGAAGATATCGCTGCGCCCATCGAGTTCCTTGCCCCGCGCCTGTTCCGGAGACATATAGGCAATGGTGCCGACGGCGGTGCCGGGGCTGGTAAGGTGGTCGACGCTCGGTCCCTCGGTGACTTGCGCGTCGGAAAGGCTGGCGCTGCCGGTGGTCATTTTGGCGAGGCCGAAATCGAGGATCTTGGCGTGGCCGCGCTCGCTGACGAAAATGTTGGCGGGCTTAATGTCGCGGTGAATAATGCCCTTGTTGTGGGCGGCATCGAGCGCGTCGGCGACTTCGATGGCCAGGGAAAGAAGTTTGTCGAGTTCCATCGGCTTGCCGCCGATGCGGTACTTCAGGGTCATGCCATCGAGGTACTCCATGGCGATGAAGGCCCGGCCTTCATGTTCGCCAATGTCGTGAATGGTGCAGATGTTGGGGTGGTTCAGGGCGGAAGCGGTTTGAGCTTCGCGCTGAAACCGGGCCAGCGCATTGCGATCGCGGGCGACCTCTTCGGGCAGGAACTTCAGGGCCACGAAGCGGCGCAGGCGGGTGTCTTCGGCTTTGTAGACAACGCCCATTCCGCCGCCGCCCAGCTTTTCAACGATGCGGTAGTGCGAAACTGTCTGACCGATCATGAGGAGCGCAAACTTGTCGCGTCCCATAGTAGGGATGCGGGGCGGGGGAGTCAAGGAAGGTGGCATGGCCGGATGTCTCTCCGCTTGTGCTAGGCTCGGCGTATTGTGAGCGCGATCCAGCAGGTTGAAAGCCGCCGTGAAGAGCCAATGGAACCGAGGATGGTCGATATTCCGGCAGGCTGGTTTCTGATGGGATCGGAGGATGGTCAGGACAACGAACGCCCGCGGCATCGAGTGTGGGTGGATGGTTTCCGGCTGGCCGAGTGCCCGGTGACGAATGCGGAGTACGCCAAGTTTGTGCTGGCGAGCGGAACGGAAGCGCCTCGGCTGTTCGATGATCCTAACTTCCATCACCCGCAGCAGCCGGTGGTGGCGGTCTCCTGGTTCGAGGCGGTTCGATATTGCGAATGGCTGAGCGACTTGCATGGGATCCACTACCGCCTGCCGAGCGAAGCGGAATGGGAGCGCGCAGCCCGCGGCGGAATGGAGGGCAGGCGGTTTCCCTGGGGCGATGCTCCGCCGCAATCGTTGCCAGAATATGAGCGGCGGTGGGCCAACGGTCCCGAGGTGGTGGGATCCTCAGATCCCTACGGATTCGGTCTCCGCGACCTGTGTGCGAACGTGCATGAATGGTGCAGCGATTGGTATCGGGCCGATTACTACGCTGTATCTCCGGAACGCAACCCGCCGGGGCCGGAGGCGGGTGAGCGCCGGGCGTCGCGCGGCGGGTCTTGGCGTCATCATATTAAGGTGACGCGCTGCGCGGCACGTTCCAGCATTCCACCCCAGTTCCAGTATGCGGACTACGGCTTCCGGGTGGCGGCTGAGGGAAACTGAGGTCAGCGCCGGGTGGCGAGCAGGCCGAGAATGTCTTTCAGGCCCTGGCGGATGTACTTGAGGTCGGAGGCCCGCTCGGGGAAGGGCAGTGGGGTCTGCTTCTTGTCGGTCTTGTTCTCGACGCGGAGTTGCTGGCGGGCGCCGGCAATGGTGAAACCCTCCTGGTAAAGCAGCTGCTTGATGTGCAACACACTCTCCACGTCTTTGCGGCGATACATGCGCTGGCCGGTGCTGCTTTTGACCGGTTTGAGGTGAGGGAACTCGGTCTCCCAGAAGCGCAACACGTAAGCCGGCAGGCGGCACAACTGGGCAACCTCACCAATGCGGAAATAAAGCTTCTCTGGAATGACTACGTCCGCGTCCCGGAGATGGGCCGGGGTCTTGTGCCGGGAACTCAGCGCGACTCGAGAAGGGCTCGGCATGGGGTCAAGGTGTGTCTCACTTTCTAGCATGAGTAGGCGTCTGCGACAACCCCGTTATTCTGCGGTTAGCACTTTGGTGGTGGTCAGGGAGCCGAACCGCTAAAGTTGGCGGGCGCGCCGCCGATGAAAGAATAGAAGGTTTTGGGTAGGCTGGGGCGGGGTGAGGGATTAGAGATTTCTAACCCGCTGCCGATAGCTGAATTGCAGGGAGAAAGAGCTGCGAGGAGATTTTGATGAGAATTGACTTAAACGCGAACGTCGGGCAAACACCCGATGCCGGGCAAACCGGGAAAGCGGGTTCGCGAGTGGCGCCGGGGGTGGGGAACGCGGCCGCGGAGGGCGATCGCACACAGTTGTCCACCGACGCGGGCAGGGTGCAAGCCCTCAGTGCGGCAGTGTTGCAATTGCCAGAAATCCGGCAGGACAAGGTGGCGGCTTTGGCGGAGCAGGTGCAGAAGGGCAGCTATCAAGTCGGCGCTGTGCAAACCGCCGAAGCCTTGCTGACCGCGTTGACCACCAACCGCGCCGGCTAAGGGCCGGCGGGGGAGCAAGGGTATGAGCGAAATTGGAACCGAGCGACTGGAACCGACGGCACAAGTTGCGGAACGGGTGAGCGATGAAGGTCCGGGCGGGCCCGGACCGCGCCCCCGCCGGCAGCCGGCCACGGTTCCCTCGCACCCCGATCCCGAGCCCGCGGAGCCATCCGAAACCACGCCCCACCAGGTGGATAGCCTGGCTTGAAGCCGGGCGCTTAGCATGCCGCCAGCCGCTCCCTCTTCGATGCCTGAACTGCTACGGCGGCGGCTCGGGTTGCTGCGCGGGTTGGCCGATTCGCTGGAGCAGGCGCAGGCGGCGCTGGCGGGGATCACTCCGGAAACCCTTGACCACCATACCGCCCGCCAACGGGAGCTCTGTCGTGAGTCGTGCGCGCTGGCTGCCGCAGCGCCAGTCGAGCTTCAGATCCGCATGCCCGCCGGTTTGGACGATGACGTGCAAGTAGCAGCCAGGCGAGTCGCGGATTTAAACCGATTTTACGGGGCGCTGCTACGGCGCCGGCGCCGCACGGTGGACATTTTTTGCCGGGTGCTGAGGAGTTCCGGAACTACTTACCCAGCTCCGACGCCACCCGCGCACCCGCATGGGAAAGGGATCCGCGCGAAGGGATGAAGCATGGGCAGTCTTAATGGGGTGCTCTCGATTGCCACCGGGGCCTTGGGAGTGGAGCAAGGCGCGCTGGATGCGACCACCAACAACGTGGCCAACGTGAACACGCCCGGATAACCAGAAATGAAAATCGCCTTTAAGGAGGGACGCGTGGCCCGCAGATCTTTCGCCAGCGCGGGTCCGTTTTGACCGGGCAGGACCACATCTGAAAGCAAGAGCTGCACGTGCTGCCGGCGAAATGCCTCCTGGGCTTCGGCCGCATTACAGGCTCGCAGCACGCGATAGACTTCCCTCTCAAGAATGTCGCTGGCGGCTTCGCGCACGAAAGCTTCGTCTTCTACGACCAGGATGGTGTCCCGCGCGGTGGACAAATCAGCGCGAGTTTCGAGACGAAGGTTAGGCTGAATTTCGTTCGCGGCAGTTTGAGTCATATTCAACGCTGACCTCGTCCAAAAGCACAAACGAACAGTTGCATTTCTCCAGCCATCGGCAAGGCAGGGAAGACACGAAAGGGACGATTGCATTGTGAGTGGGTTAGAGCGGAATTGCGGCCAACCACTCGGGTGAGAATCCGGGGCGCGTCCGTTACGGGAATTCACTATGCAAGACGGGAAAGTTAACCAAGGTGTCACTCACGCGCCAACAGAGTCTGCTTAGGATCGATGAGGATCTTGCGCGTGCCCAGCGGCGCCGTCAGATGAAAAGAAGTTTCTGGACCGTCGGCGAACACTTGCCCGAGCAGCGTCATTTTTCCGGCGTGGAAAGCGTACAGCGGAACCGGGGCTACGAGATCGTCAGGCGCGTCTTTTTGCAGAAGTGTGCCAGTGATGGTTGTGCTGTTTGTTGTGTCTACATATTTCACGCCACGGACGTCCAGACGCGGAACCGCGGTTCCGTTGATCCATCCATCGTAGAACCAGTCCAGCGATTTGCGGCCTTCATACCAGAGAGGACGCGGCAGGTCTTCCTCGAAAACCTTCAGCAACTCGCGGGTGCTGATGGGCCGGCCCTCGAAGCGTTCGCGCACCTTGCGCAATGCACGCACGAAGGGCTCATCGGGAGTGGAGCCGGCAGTAGCAGCGCCGGGTTCTGCATCGCGCATCATGTAGCGCAGCATGTGAAAGAGCCAGGTGCCGCGTCCGTAGCTGATGGCCTCATAGCCGGTGGGGAACTGAGAACAGGAGAGCCGCGTGCCCAGAGTGACCGGGCCATCCTCCATCAAGCGGACGCCGGCCGGGTTCTTGAAGAAGAGGTCGTTCTTGTATTTTTCCAACACTTCGTGGAATTTCGTCGAATCCTCAGCTTCGACCAGCATCAGCGCGCTGTAATTCGCCAGACCTTCGGGGATCCATTGGTCGCGGTAATCATTCCATGTAACCAGATCGCCCCACCACTGGTGGGCGGTCTCGTGCCCGATGACCACGCCGATGAGCGTTTTTTCCGCGGGCGAGAGGTGGAGATCCGACTTTTCTTCATTGCTGAGGTAGGAAAGACTGGAGAGAAAAACCAGACCCGGCCAGCCTTGGCTCATGTTTCCTGGAAATTGCGTTAGGGCCAACTGGTGATACGGATAAGGCCCGAACCACCGCGAATAGGATTCGATGGCGTGCGCGGACATATTGGCCACCATTTGCTCGTTACGCGCAGGGGAGTGCGCGGCCGAGACTGCCATAGCGGGGGCCGTCCTGCTGATGGAGGGAATGTCAGGGACGACGGTCTCGCTGTCGCCCAGGAACCCGCGCTCGACGGTTTTGGTGGCGTAGGCTTCCACGACCACGTCTCCCGCGCGCGCTTCAACTCGTTGATATTTGCCGAGGTCGAATCCGGCTACGGGGATGGGCCGTTCCGAAACCCAATGGCTTACCTGCTCTGCAGGCGTGATTGTTTCTGCCAGCGCGGTACCTGCGGCGGCGGGGGTATCGACGCGTTGACCGGTCGCCACCAGCGTCCAAGCCGACGGGTAATGGAACTCGAGATCGAAGTTGGACATGGCGATCCCGCGGTTGGGATACCAGGTGCCTCGCGCTCCTACGTAGAGCAATCCCGCCGCGGCTTCGGAAAGCACTTCGCCGCCGTAGGTAAAGCGCAGTTGGATCTTTTGCCCGGTTTGAATGGGAGCGGGAAAAACTACCGCCACGAGGTCGTTGCCATGGCGGGCAAGTTGGGTGCCTTCGACCGCGGGGTTATGGATGAACTCCACCGGGTGACCATCGGCCAGCACTTCCTTTATGTGAAGGAGTCTTGCCAATTCGAAGACGACCGCCCGCTGACCTCCCTGCCGCACCTGCAAGTTCAGGGTTGCGACGGCATCGATGGTAGTGGGCGGTTTTATCTCGACTCGAATCTTGTTGGATAGAATGTCGATCGCGCTCGCCCTGCCCTCCTCCGCAGCGATGCTGTTGGCCCCCCGTGCGTGAGGGTTCTTCTTGAGCAAGGAATAGGAAGTCCAAACGTTATAGAAGGTGTTGCCTTCTACGGTCTTCGCTTGGCCGGCCCAAACTTGTTCGGGTGCGCCGGAATCAAAAAAGACATCGAAAACTCCCTTGGTCTGCCCCTGCAAGCGCGCGTGCAGAAACCGGTCGTCGGGATCACCGCAATGACTTGAGGTTAGGTGCGTGGCGTCGCTCAGGTGTGGATGTTGGCTGAAAGTCATGAACAAACGCAGCGCATCTGGTTCGGCAAGATTGCGCGCGGTCTGGTTCCACCGGGGGACGAATTCCGTCGAGCCTTCATCGGGGACGAGGTAGGGCTGCATTTCGACAAAAGTGTCGTCGTTGAAGCGGAAATAGGCGTTGTTGAAGCGTTCCTCAAGGATGGCCGCTCCGGTTTGGAAAGTCATGGAGGCGCGTTCGACCTGATTGGGCGGAGTCAGCAGAATTTCACCTTCGCCTTCGAAAAACGCGCCGGTCACGCATCCGGCGATGTCGTGGGTGAAGCCAATGACGCCGTCATCGAGCGAGATATGGAAGGCGGCGCGGTCGATGGAAAGTTCGCGGGCACGATACACCCGCGAGCCGTCCAGTCCCACACTGCCCAGCTGCAGAAAGAGGTTCTCCGCCGGGCTACGAGGAACCGAGTTTCCGCCGAGTTGGACTTGAGGCGGGTTGGCGGGGTGAGGGAGATCCTGTGCGACCGCCGGGATCAGGCCGGCCAGTGACCACGTTACCAGGCACAGCGTACGTCGCGTTCGTGCCACTACCTTGGTCACCTGCGTAGCGACTCCCTGTGTACTAGAATGCGCCTCAATGCGGACACCTGTCATCCTCTTCGTAAGTGCTTGTGTATGTATGCTTTCGCCTGGTTGTGCCCGGGCGGAAGTCATCCACTTGAAGAATGGCCGCATCATCTGGGCGGACCACGTTCGAGAAAACGGCGCGCGCATTGAGTATGACGTAGGGGACGACAGTTACGGTATCCCGAAATCCCTGGTGGAACGTATTGACACGGGCGGGGTTCCTTCGCAGAGCTCGCCTTCGGCGCCCGGGGACCAGCATGATCTGCCCGGGTTCGTGCCCGCCGATAATCTGAAAAATGATGCAGGGCTCATCAGCCGGATCGTTTCCGATGACCAGGTGGATGAGGTGCAACTGGCGGCGTTGGAGCAATCGGGAAATGGGGCGACTATCGCCGCCGGCTATTTTATTGCCGGGAAGCACGAATTCGATCATGGAAGATATCCCAAAGCGCGCAGTTACTTAGACACCGCGCTGCGCTTTGATGGTCAGAACCCAACCATTCTGAACTATTACGCGGCCGTACTAGTGAGAACCGGAAATGCCACCGAAGCGTTGCCTTATGCGGAACGGGCAGTTCGCAGCGCACCGGATTCGCCCGACGCGTTGACCGTTCTCGGCTATGTGCAGTTTGCTGCGGATCGGGACCAGGACGCCATCCGCACCTGGAAGCATTCTCTGGAGCTGCGTCCCGACGCCACGGTGCAGCAGTACCTGGATAGAGCCGAGCGCGATGCCACGGCGCAGGCCAACTACTCGGAGCGGGAAAGCGGCCACTTCACTCTGCACTACGAAGGCTCTCAGACGTCGGAAGCGCTACGTGGGCAACTGTTGGCAACGCTGGAGTCGGCTTACGATGACCTGGCGGGCCAGTTGGGCATCACGCCGCGCAGCATCGCCGTGGTGATCTATACCGACCAGGCTTTCTTCGACGTCACGCAGGCGCCCTCGTGGACAGGAGCAGTGAATGATGGGAAATTGCGGATCCCGATTCGTGGCCTCGATTCCGTAACCCCGGAGCTGGCGCGTGTGCTAAAACATGAGCTGGCACATTCCTTTATCAATCAGCTTTCCGCCGGACGCTGCCCGCAGTGGCTGAACGAGGGCATCGCGCAGGCGGTTGAGCCCAAAATGCTCTCGGGCGGAGGCCGCCTGGCCGAGCTCTACCGGACTCAACACGAGATTCCGCTGAACGTGCTGGAAGGCGGGTTCATGCGGTTCTCGCCGCTCGAAGCCGTGGTGGCCTATGAGGAGTCGCTGGCGGCGGCGCAGTACATCATTGACACCTACGGCATGAGCGATCTGCAACGTGTGCTGGAAAGGCTCGGCGAGGGAAGCTCTGCCGAAGCGGCCCTGCGCGCGGTCATCCACTCCGATTACGGGCAGCTGGAAGCGGAAGTCGGGAAGTATCTGACTAGCAAGTACGGGCAATAGTCCGCGACAGGCTAGGCGTGCCAACGCCTGCGTTTGCGGGGAGACGTGGAACCGGGGCCGGTGGGAAGTTTGGCCGTATTCACCTTGTCGGTCGAATCGACCGAGAACAGCATGTACTTATCGAAGCTGTGACGGCGGTAGTAGCGGTGGCGATGGAAGTCGAGATACACCTCGGCGGTTTTCGGCAACCAGAGTTGCACGTTTTTCTTCTCGAACACGACGGGGCCGTATTCGGCGATCTGATGTTCGGCGAGAAATCCAATTCCCCTTAAGGGATTGATCAACTCCGATTCAATGCGCACGATTTGAAACTTGTCGGCGGTAATCCAGGCGCGTCCCTTCAACCGAATGGGATAGGTATGGGCGCCGACCACGTAGTCCTGAATGTGACTGGGCCGGTCCTCCCGCGCGCGGAAGTGCATCAGCCAAGTCGCTTGTCCCTTCCATTCTCCCAGGCCCTCGCAGGTAATCTCGTAATCTGCCTGCATGGCGGGATGGAAAATGAGAGCCAGAGCGGGGAATCCGGAAGTTGAGATGTGATCCGGCAGGTTGTCGATACCGTAGCGCTCCGTGCGAAATTCATCGACCAGCAGGACTCCGGTTCGGGGTTGAGAAATGTAGGCGGCATAATCGAATTTACGCGTCTCCCGGGTGACGGGGTTGCCCTGATTGTCGAGGCGTTCATGCAGCAGATCTTCGATCGCGGCGAAACGGCCAACGTTATCCACCAATTCTTCCACCCGGTCGCCGGCTTTGGCGAGGACCTGTTCGGTGGGGCAGGCAACGCCGGCGGCGACGGACGGTTTCGCTTCATCGATTCCCGGGGGTTGCCAGGCCACCGACAATTCCGGCTCGGCGGTGTCGGCTAGGGGATCCGGGTCACCCGCGGCAACCAGTTGCACCACGGTCGTCAGCACTGCTGTTTCCGTTGGCGCGCTGGCTGCCCGCCGCTCCAATTGAGAAATGAATTGCTGCACTTGAGGCGCCTGCGGGCTGGTGGGCGAAACCGCAAGAAAACCCTTCAGGGTTTGAATTCCCTCGGTAATGTGGCCCAGATCGGCTTGGGCTTCGCCGAGTACGAGCCGGGCTGCATTGGCGTCGCTTCTTCCCTGGTCAATCGCCAACTGGGCTTGCTCTCGGGCCTTTTCGTATTGCTTTAGCTTGAGATATACGTTGCCAAGAAGGTTGTGCGACATCCAGTCGTTGGGATTGGCGACGACGGCGCGTTCAAGCGTAGCCTTGGCCGGTTCATACTGAGCGCGAAGCAGTTGCAGGCGGCCCAACAACGCCAGCGCCTGCGCGTCGCTCGGGCTCAG
>DATJAK010000073.1:0-9250 GCA_035516375.1 Bryobacteraceae bacterium | reverse complement strand
TTCTGCTCATTCCGGCAGCGCTCGTGGCACAACCACCGCAATCCACCGCCCTGCTACAAGGCATCCTGCTGGAGCGCGACACCCAAACCCCCACGGGCGAATTCAGCGTCCGCGCGACCGACAATCACGTCTTCCGCTACCGCTTCGACGAGAACACCTCCGCCGACCGCGACCAGTTGGCCAGTTCCATCGCGCGCTTAGAACCTGGCGATAAGGTCGAAGTGATCTCCGATGACGGGCCCGCGGCGTCGCTGCGTTACGCGCACGCGGTCCATGTCCTCGAATCCGCTCCGTCCCGGCAAAGAATCCCGCAGAGTCGTTTCCGTTCCTACCGTTTGCCGCAGGAACGCGAAATCGCCAACGCCACCCTGACGTACGCCGGAGTCATCTCGCGCCTGAATGCGGAACGCATGGTGCTGCATACGCGCGGTGGCGGCGAGCAGACCATTCTGCTGCGGCAAGACACGCGCTACCTGGGCAACGGCGAGGTGGTTGAACCGGGCGAGCTGCGAACCAACATGCGCGTGTTTGTACGCGCCGGCCACACGCTGTTCAATGAGGTGGAGGCGTATCAGGTGGTGTGGGGGCAGATCCTGCTGCCGTAGCTGGTAGTGGGACGGACCATCGCTTTTGGTGGTCCGTCTCGCGCGGAGCGCGCTGATGGCAGACGGCACAAAGCGACCGTCTGCCCCACCTAATACACCGCTTCCAGCAGCGCCAGCACTTCCTTCTCCGTCACCGGCCGATCCACCACTCCGTTATGCGCGAGCTCGTGCGCGATTGGCGCGACGATCTCGCTCAGCTCGTTGCGCGGCACCTTGGCGTCGCGCAGCTTCTTGGGGACGTCGAACTGGGCGATGAACTTCTCGGTGCGATCGGCGCATGCCAAGGCCGCGGGCTTCGGGTTGGCCCGGTCGAACGGAATCTGGTAGCCATCGGCAATCGGGCCGAAGCGCTCGGGCGCCACATCCGCCATAAAGCGCATGGCCGTCGGCAGAGTGATACACGACGTCACACCGTGCGGCACATCCCAGCGCGGTCCGATCTGGTGCCCCAAGAGGTGTGACAATCCGAACCGCGTGTTCATGGCGCCGTAAATCGAGAACCATGCCGCCGCCTGGCAATGGCCGCGGTGCGCTACTCGCTCATCCCCTTGGGTGCGAATCGCCGCCGGCAGATGTTCTTCCAACAGCGAGATCGCCTTCGAAGCCAGGGCATCGCTGATGGGCTGGTGGCGGATCGCGTAAGCGCACTCGATGGCGTGGTCGAGTGCGCGCATTCCCGTGGTCACCCAAAGCCAGTCCGGCGTGGATAGCGTGAGCACCGGATCGTGGATCACCGTCCGCGGCAGCACCCGCGGGTCGTAGACCCCGCTTTTGACCCGCGTGGTCTCATCGGTAACGCCCCCGGCGTGCGTAAACTCGGCCGCCGCCAGTGTGGTGGGCACCGCAATGTGGATCAACTCGCGTTTTGCGAGCAAGCCGTAGGCGGCTACTTTGCAGGAATCGATCGGGCTACCGCCGCCGAAGCTGACCAGCGAATCGGCATTCACGCGCTCGATCTCTTTTTCGAGCTCGTTTACCGTGCCACGCGGCACGTGTTGGATGACCTTCGCGAATACCCCCGCGCAGCGCGAACCCAGAGCCCCCGTCACCTGCTGGAGAATCGGCAGCTCCGCCACGACATCGGTGGTCACGACCAACGCCCGCTCCAGTTTGCGGCGTTCCATCTCGTCTTTGAGTGCGGCGACCTTTCCGGGGCCGTAAATCACGCGCTCCAGACGAGTCAGATTGAATTCGCCCACAGGCGCTTCGAATCGCATACGTGCTTTGGCGGAACCCATATCCTATCAGACTGGGCGCTGCCCGACAGGCAAAATGCCCATCACCTGAAAAACAGGGGGGCGGAACATCCGGCCGACGATCCGTCAACAGACTCCCACGCAGCCGGGCGTTGGTGTATTCTGTTTCGACGAAAGGACAGGCACAATGGCTACTCCAGTATCCGTGATGAAATTCGAGACCAAATCGCACAGCTCGCCGGACGAGGTCCGGGCCCGCAAAGACCCGCGTCGAAGTCGTTCGACTCGGCGGTTACACGCTTGGCCGGTTCAGCTTCGAGCCAGGTTGGCGCTGGTCGGAGTGCGTGAAGCCGGTTGTCAAGACTGACACGTTCCTGCTTTCGCATGTCGGGTACGTTGTCTCCGGCCGCCTGACAGTACGATTGAACGACGGTACGCAGAAGACGATAGGTGCGGGTGAATCATACGCGATTCCGGCCGGTCACGACGCCTGGGTCGAAGGCAACGAGCAGTTCGTCGCAGTCGAAGTGATGAGCGCCGAGGGTTACGCAAAGTCCGGCGCGTAAGGCCGTGTATTGGTGGACTGATCGTCACAACGTCGCATTAGGATTCCTGTACGACGCGTTTTTCGACCCCGGCGGCAGCGGCGACCCGTACGCCGGTCTGAATGAGGAGGAGCGAGGTGCGCTCGAAGAAGCGACGCGTTTGGGCTTCCCGCCGCGCGGATGGTGGAACCACGCGACGATGAACGGAGGACCTCTCGCCCTTGTCGCCGGCTATGTACCGTATTTGGATCCGGCGTACACCGACGACTTCTGGACGAAGCCGGGTTACCTCGGCACCGACCCGAAGTCCTCGGTGTCGAAGGCTCGGATCCAGCACGAGGCCACTCTCTCCGCAACCATCGAGGTTCCACCCAATACAGGCAAGGTCGTGGCGGTGGAGTGGAACTTCGACGGCGCCGGCGCCTACGTTCCGGCGGAGCTCGGCGATATCAAGCCGGCTGTGAGCGTGCAGGCCACCCATGCCTACTCGCAGCCCGGCATCTACTTCCCTGTGCTTCGTGCCACCTCACAACGTGAGGGCGATCCCAAGACTCAGTTTGCCCGTGTCCAGAACCTCGGCCGCGCGCGGGTTGTCGTAAAGTAGATGGAGGCCGTGATGAAACCCTTGGCACATTACATGGAAGCCGCCGGCATCAGCGTCGCCCAGCTCGTCACCATCACGGGACTGGATGCCAAACTGGTTACGGCTATCGCCACCGGCAACTACACTCCGAGCCCCTCACAGCGCGAACGGTTGGCCGCCGCTCTAGGGCTTTCGAAAGACGACATTTCGTGGGGACACGCGATCCCGGTTCAGCACCTACGTGGGAACGGTTCGCAAACGGGGCGTCCCACTTAATCGATCGTCGAGCGTGTCGCCCAGCCTACACCGATTGAATTCGGCGCAACAGTAGAGACGCGGGAGACTCGTACGTATGACTGCACGCACGAAGATGCTCCTTGTGATCGGGGTGCTTGGTTTGCCGGGGATCGGTTTCAGTCATTGGGTGCGTTATCCGACAGCCGGTGTGCCGAGAAAAGTAGAGGGTACTCGCGATCCAGCAGACCGGCGGATTTTCCAACGTTGGGATTCCCATCCTCAGAGCGATAACGTATGATACTAGAGAAGGAGATCTTTATACCTTCAAAGTGAACGGATCGGCCACGGAGCGATCGACATTCGAAGCAGCGGGGAGGACAAACGCATGAAAGAGAATGTTTCCAGCCTCAGTGACGACCGCATCGCCTACCTGGAAGGCCTGGCCCAGCGAGGCAAGCATGCCGCCGCAGCCTTTAGGGGATTCTCTCAACAAGACGTCGACCGCATCACCAAGGCGATCGTCCTGGCTGGGCTGGAAAAAGCGCAACACCTCGCCCGGCTCGCGATTGAGGAGACCCGGCTTGGGCTCCTCGAAGACAAGGCCATCAAGAACATGGTGGCTACGGAATTTGTCTACGACTACGTCCGCGACAAACGCAGCGTGGGCATCATCCGCGAGTTTCCCGAGCGCGGCCTGGTAGAGGTTGCGGAACCGATCGGGCTCATCTTCTCGCTCACGCCCATTACGAACCCTACCGCGACAGTGCTGTTCAAATGCATCATGGCCATCAAGACGCGCAACGCGGTGATCTTCAGTCCCCATCCCAAGGCTTGGCGCTGCGGCCAGGAGGCCGTCCGGATCATGTATGAGGCCGCGGTAAAGCACGGCGCGCCCCAAGGGGTCTTCAGTTGTCTGGAATCCCCTACGCTCGAGGACAATGCCTACCTGATGCATCACAAAGACGTCGGGCTGATCGATGCCACCGGTGGGCCGGGGGTGGTCAAAGCCGCCTACAGCTCGGGCAAACCGGCCCTGGGCGTGGGGCCGGGAAATACGCCCGTTTATCTGGAAAAGACGGCGCAACTGGACATGGCGGTGGTGGACATCATCACCTCCAAAACCTTCGACAACGGCACCATCTGCGCCTCCGAACAAACGGTGGTGATCGATGACGAAATCTACGACTCCGTCCTCAGGAAGTTTGCCGAACTGGGCGCCCACATCTGTGACGCGAAAGAGACCGAGGTGTTAGGGCGGGCGGTGATCGATCCCGAGACCGGGTTCATGCGGCCCATGGCGGTCGGCCAGAAGGCCACCGATATCGCCCGCGCCTGCGGCCTTCGGGTGAAGCCGGAAACCAAATTATTGATTGCGCCGATTCACGGCGTGGGCCGGGAGCATCCGCTCTCGGTGGAAAAGCTGTTTCCGGTGCTGGCTGTCTACCGCGCCAAATCGGTCGATGAGGCGCTCCAGGTGTGCGTGCAAGTGAATCACGCCGGGGGGCTGGGCCACACGGCTGTGGTTTTCTCGCGCGACGACGAAATCATCCGCAGGTTTAGCGAGGTAATCAACGCGGGACGCATCATCGTGAATTCGCCCGGATCGATCGGCGCGCTGGGTGGCGTCTACAACGATATGGTGCCCACCTTTTCCTTCGGATGCGGCACCGGGGGAGGCAACAGCACCACCGATAATGTCAACCTTTATCACTACCTGAATATCAAACGCGTCGCCCGGAGGACACAAGCTCATATGTGGTTCCGCGTGCCCAATCAGATCTACTTCAACATGAACGCAGTGGAGAACCTGCGCCATTTCCCATCGCGGTCCACGCTGATCGTGACGAATCCGTTCCTGGAGCAATCGGGTCACCTGGATCTGGTCCGGCGCGCGATTCCGGCACAAACGGCAGTGCGCGTTCTGGCCATTCCCGACGCGGAGCCCGAGGTCAAGGTGGTGCTGCAGGGAGTGGACGCGCTCAATCTTCACAAGGCAGACCAGATCGTGGCGCTGGGCGGCGGATCGGTGATCGACGCGGCCAAGATTATGCGGCTCAAGTACTCGTCGCCGGAGGCCGATTTGGAGGAGCTGGCGGCGCCGTTTCTGGATATTCGCAAGCGGGTGATCCAATACCCGGCCGCGAAGGCCGAGCCGGTACGATTGATCGCGATCTCGACGACCAGCGGCACCGGCAGTGAAGTTACTCCGTTCGCCGTCCTGATCGACCGGGAACGCGGGCGCAAAGTGACGCTTGCCGACTACTCGCTGAGCCCGGATGTAGCGATCGTCGATCCGCAGTTTGTGATGTCCATGCCGAAGGGCCTTACCGCCGATACGGGAATCGATTGCCTCACGCACGCTCTGGAAGCCGGCGTTTCCATTCATGCTTCGCCGTACACCGACTCGAACGCCATGCAAGCGGTTCGATTGGTCTTCAAGTACCTGCCGATTGCTTATGAGCATCCCAAAGATGAAGAGGCGCGGAGCATGATGCACAATGCGGCCTGCATCGCGGCTCTGGCATTCTCGAATGCATCCGTAGGTGTGAATCACGCGCTGGCTCACGCGTTCGGCGCGCGGTTCGGCGTGGCGCACGGCCGCGCGAACGCCCTCATGTTGCCGCATGTCATTGCGTATAACGCGGCCGTGCCGACCAAGTTCATGCCCTCGCCGAACTTGCGCGCTTACATTGCACACAAGAAGTACGCCATGGTAGCGGACTTGCTCGAGTTGGGCGGCGATACTATCGCGGAGAAAGTGCAGAAACTGGTGGATGCGACCAGCGAGCTCCTCGACCGCCTGGAGATTCCCCGGTCGATTGCAGAGCTGGGGATCTCGGAAGAGGAATTCGAACGGGCAATGCCCGATCTGTCCAAGATTGCCTTCGACGATCCTTCGTGGCGCTCCAACCCACGGATGCCGCTCATCAGCGAATTGGTCGGGTTATTTTGGAGCGCGTATCGGGGACGAGGCCCGGCAAAAGTGACCAGGATCCTTGAGCCGGCGCCCGTGATGGAACAGTCGTGCGTCTGACAGGTTGGACCTAGTCCGACTCTGGCGCCGCCTTGCCTGCTTGCGTTTGCAGATCGGTCTCCGCCCGCAACCAGTCCTCTCCGGGTGAGCCTTCGGGACACCCCCGCTCTTGCCAGTACCGAAAAGCGAGTAGTGCAATCTGCTCGCGATCAGGAGCCGAGGGCTGCGGAATTGATTCCGCAACGGCGATAGCCGCCCTCGCGGCCGCGGCGCCCGCGGCGATGCCAGCGGATTTCGTTGAATGATGCTGTTTGGTCATGTGAGTTCCTTGTCTTTTGGCTTCGACCCATCACGGGCCTACCTACCCATGAGATGCGTTCGTTCTTTTTTCGCCAGCGGGTGCCTGTAGAGTTGAGCCTGCGGGCTTCCGGCGCGGCAGTATTTCGTGTTCCTTCTCGCGCCGGCGGCAAGCCATCTTGACTGCCTGCAGAACTTCTCTGGCATCGAACGGTTTCGCCAGGAGGTCATATGCTCCCAGATTCAACACCTCTGCCCAAAGGCGTTCGTCAGCCAGGTGGTCGGCCACGATCAGCGGCGGGTGACTTACCATCTTCTCCAGTTCGTTTAGAAGATCTTTCCAGCAGTGGCCGTCTGACAAGCGGCAATCGCTCATGACTACGCCCACAAAGGATCTCTCGAGTGCCGTCTGCGTTTCCGCAAGATCCCGAGTGAACTGCACGTTCCAATCCGAATCCGTAAAAATGTTCGTGAGTGAGGTTCGGTCTTCCGCGGCAGGAAAAACTGCCAGAACGGTTACGTTGGTGACCGGCTTCTCTGCCACATTTCCTCCATATTGCGCGACGCGTACGGCGGCCTGTCAGACGCCCTCAGTGCCGATGCGCGCCAGCCTCAAGGAGGCGACACAGCGGGGATCGCAATCCAACAGTGGGCAGAGCGATCACCTCACGGATAACATCATATTCATCAAGCGGCTTGCGGTTGTCAATTGGTGCAATTTGGCACTGGTACAGGCATGTTACAGAGGAGATAAAATAAGAACAGAGAAGGTCTGATTGTCCTGTTCAATCGCAGGGAGGTGAGACAGTATGCGAAGCTCGCTCTCCCGATCGCGGAAGAAATTCACAAGGGGCATCGCTTTTCACGACTTCCCCGCCAAAACGAAAATATTTGACCTCGACCGCCCTTCCCGTAATATATATTTGCTGCGCTCAGGGCGAGTGCAACTGGCGCGCGGACGCGAGGCGATCTTGGATTATTTGAAGCCGGGGAACTTCTTCGGCGAACAGTGCCTACTCGGCCCGCGGGGCCAAGGGCAAATCGCCAAGACGCTCTCGCCAGTTCGGGTTTCCACATTTCGCCGGGCGGACCTGCTGGACCATGTGCAAAAAGACCGCCGGTTTTCACTGCGGCTGCTGAAGAATTTGGCGCTCCGCCTAAACCGCTACGAGGAAAGCCTTCGCGATTCTGTCACCGAGCGTGCGGAGCGGCGGCTGGCGCGTCTCCTCTTTCGATTTCTGCCCGCCCGGGCCCACTCCGGCTGGGTTCGGCTCGAGTTCAGCCCCAGCAATGCGGAACTCGCCAGGACAATCGGAAGCACTCGCTGGCGGGTCGCCCACTTTATGGGGCGCTTTCAGCAGTTGGGGTGGCTCGACCGCCGGCCGGATCTCTGGGTGCGCGTCGAAGGCATCCGGGAGTTTCTCGGAGCGACGCTCTGAATCCGCTATCGGTTCCTACTTGACCAGCGAACTACTCGACCGCCTGGAGATTCTCCGTTCGATCGGCGCGCTGGGGATCGCGGAAAAGAAATTCGAACGGGCAAATGCCCGATATGTGCAAGATTGCCTTCGACGACCCCTCGTGGCGCTCTAATCCGCGGATGCCGCTCATCAGCGAATTGGTCGGGTTATTTTGGAGCGCGCATCGGGGGCGCGGACCGGGAAAGACGACCAGCGCGCTGGAGCAGGTGGCGTCATACGTCTGAGCTTCGGTGGGCGCGGCGGGATGGCGCATGCCATACTGAGTCATGCTGGTGCGGCCGGCCGAACCAGGAGATGCCATGGCTGTGGCGCGCGTGCACGTGCGGTCCTGGCAGGCTGCCTACCGGGGGCTGCTTCCGGACGATTACCTCGACCAACTTCGCCCTGAAGATCGGGCGCCAAAATATACCTTCGGAAACCCCGACCCGCTGACGCCGTGGACGGTCGTGGCCGGTGAAAAGGGGTCGGTTTATGGGTTTGCCACCACAGGACCCGCCCGAGACCGTGACCTGACCGAATGCGGGGAGTTGATGGCGCTCTATGTAGATCCCGAGCGGTGGGGCCGGGGGATCGGGAATGCGCTGATGTCGGCGGCTCGTGCCCGCCTTGACGAGCTCGGATTCCGCAACGCGATCCTGTGGGTGCTGGAGGGTAATGTCCGCGCGGAGCGATTTTATCGGATCGATGGATGGACACCAGACGGCCTGCGCCGAACAAAGCCGGCGTGGGGCGTGACGGTAGACGAGGTCCGCTACCAGCGGCGGCTTGACTCGTCGCTGACCTGAACGGATACACTGGTTGGTCGAATTGCAACCGCAAGGGGTTTCATTCCCGCGAATCACGCTCCTCGCTGCCGGTTGGCTCTGCCTGGTGGCTCCGGTTTTCGCGCAGTGGCTGGGCTATCGCGAGCCAGGAGTTCCGCGCACCGCCGATGGCAAAGTGGATCTGACCGCACCGGCCCCTAGAGCGATGGACGGGAAACCGGATCTCTCGGGAGTCTGGGAAAGCGCGCCGGAATACTTCTACGATCTGGCCAACGATTTGAAGCCGGACGAAGTCGTCCTGCAGCCCTGGGCGAAAGCGCTTCAGGCCGAGCGCGAGGGCAAGTTGCACCAGGACGATCCGTTATCGCGATGCATGCCGCCCGGCGTGCCGCGCATCAATATGTCTACGCCGGACGCGCCGCATCCGTTCAAGATCGTGCAGACGCCGACGCTGGTTGTCCTGCTGTACGAGACCTCCACGAACTCCACGTTCCGCCAGGTGTTTCTGGATGGCCGGCCGCTACCCACCGACCCGCAGCCGACGTGGCTGGGGTATTCCACCGGCCAC
>DATJAK010000072.1:0-5655 GCA_035516375.1 Bryobacteraceae bacterium | reverse complement strand
GGAAGTCGACTTGAGGACGGCGCTTCTCCGTTTCCTGGATGCGAGCGGAAAGACACTCTTGCAGGAGTCTCCCCGCGTCCCGCGGCAGTACGTTCCTACGGAAGCCAACGGAGAAAAGCTTTACCGTGTTGACGAGCGCTTCTTTCCCGACGCGCTGGAAGGCTTTTATGGACTTGGCCAGCATCAAAGCGGGGTTTTCGATCAGCGCGGCGCCGTAATCGAGTTGGCGCAGGCAAACACAAACGTCGCGATTCCGATGCTCGTCTCCACCCTCGGCTATGGACTGCTCTGGAACACCGCGTCCAAGTCCTGGTTCGACAACCGATTTCCCACAGAACTGAAACTCACGGCCGAGGCCGCCGACGCCATCGATTACTACATTCTCTACGGGCCGTCCATCGACCGGATTATCCAGATCTACCGCAACATGACCGGGCACGCGCCATTGTTTGGCCGCTGGGCTTACGGCTTCGTGCAGTCGAAGGACCGCTACCGCTCGGCCAAGGAGTCGCTCGATATCGCCGCGGAGTATCGCGACCGGCAGGTTCCCTTGGATCTTATCATTCAGGATTGCTTCTGGTGGAAGCTCCAGGGCGATCCGGAATACGCCGAGAGTTACCTGAAGCCTTGGCCCGACGTTCGCGCCGCGCTGGCAAAACTGCACGCGCAACATGTCCACGCCATCATTTCGGTCTGGGCGAAGTTTGATCAAGGCTCGCGCAATTACCAGGAAATGAAACAGCGCGGTTTGATTGTGCCCGGCACAGACGTCTACGACGCTTCCAACCCCGCCGCCCGCGATTATTATTGGGAGCACTTGATGGGTGTGAAGTTCGCGGAAGGGTGGGACGGCTTTTGGCTGGACAGCAGCGAGCCGGAGATCTGGAACGGGCAAAGCGACGCGGCTCTCGATGCGCTGCGCCTGTTTATCGCCAACGGCGCGCGCTATACCAACGTCTTTCCGTTGATGCACACTGGCGGCATCCACGATCATTGGCGCATAACCACCGACCGCAAGCGCGTCTTCATCCTTACCCGCTCCGCTTTCCTGCGCCAACCACGCTACGCTAACACGGCGTGGTCCGGCGATGTCATTGGCACGTGGATGACCTTCCGCCGCCAGATCGCGGCCGGCCTGAATTACCAGATGTCAGGACTCCCTTATTGGACCACCGACATCGCCGGCTATGGCTGGCCTCACGAGCGCGACACGCGCGACCCGGCTTACCAGGAGCTCTACGTGCGCTGGTTTCAATACGGCGTCTTCTGCCCCATCCTGCGCACTCATGGGCATCGCTCGAACAACACCAACGAGCTGTTCAGCTACGGGCCGCAAACCCCGACGCTTGTCGCCTACGACAAGCTCCGCCACCGCCTGCTGCCCTACACTTATTCGCTCGCGTGGCGCGTCACGAATGCCGATTACACGATGCAACGCGGCCTGCCCATGGACTGGCCCGAGGACGAGCGAGCACGCGACATCGGCGATGAGTTCATGTTTGGCCCCGCCTTTCTGGTGGCTCCGGTCAGCGAGCCGGGCGCAACAAGCCGTGGGGTCTATCTGCCGCAAACTCCCGCTTGGTACGACTTTTGGAGTGGAAAGCGCCTGCAGGCAAGCCAGACCATCCAAGCGCCGGCGCCGCTGGACCGCATTCCCCTTCACGTCCGCGCCGGCTCCATTGTGCCTAGGACCTGTGGTGCAAGACGCCGATGGCCAAGTGGATGCCCTGGAAGTGCGAGTCTATCCCGGCGCCGATGCCGATTTCGAATGGTATTCGGACGCCGGCGACACGTATGACTACGAGAAGGGTCAGCGCAGAGTGGTCTCCATGCACTGGGACGACCCGGCGCGCACGTTGCACCTGGGCAAGGGAATGGGCGACTATCCCGAAATGCCCGAGAGCGTGCGCATTCGCTTGATCGTTGTGGGCGAAGATCATGGAGCGGGCGCGGAAGTGGCGGCCGCGAGCGACGGCGAGGGTGACTACACAGGCAAGAGTCTTCGCCTCACGGCGCGCTGAAGCGTTCTTTGAAATCAACGCCCTATAACCGGGCGCCGGCTATTCCGGCAGCACAATCTGGCCATTTACCTCGAAGTCGCCGCTCACCGATGGAGCTTCGGTTCCGGGCTGACCGCCGCCGACCGACAAGGTGTACTTTCCCTGCGCCACGATGATATCGCCAGCCTCGGTGACCACGCTGAGGTTGCGGCGCTCCAGATGAAATTTGACGGTCTGGCTTGCGCCCGGCTCCAGACGGATGCGCTGGAATCCACGCAGAGCACGAACCGGCGCCCCGGGGACATCGGGAAACTTCAGGTAGAGCTCCACGACCTCGTCGCCCGCCACCTTGCCAGTGTTCGCGACCGTCACCGTGGCATCGAGCGGATCCCCGGCATGGATGGGCGCGGTCGGCAAAGTGAGATCGCTATATCTGAATGTCGTATAACTGAGACCGTATCCGAATGGCCAGAGCGGCTCGCCTCGGAAGTAGCGGTATGTGCGGCCCTGCATCGAGTAATTCTCGAAATGCGGCAACTGGCTGACATTCTTGTAGAACGTAACGGGCAGGCGTCCGGCGGGATTATTTCTGCCGCTCAGCGTGTCGGCAATGGCGGCGCCGCCCTCCTCCCCCGAGTACCAGGCTTCAAGGATGGCGTTGGCATGTGCTTTTTCCCAGTTAACACCCAGACAACTCCCGTTCATGAGCACCACGACCAGAGGCTTGCCGGTGGCCGCCACCGCCTCGATCAAGTCCTCCTCGCGTTGCGGCATCTCGATATTGGTGCGGTCTCCACCGGAAAAGCCGGGCTCGTTAACCGGCATCTCCTCGCCTTCCAGCCGGCTGGTGATGCCCACTACAGCGATGACGACGTCCGCATCTTTCGCGGCGTCGATAGCCGCTGGATCGGGCACGTGGCTCTCCGGTGTCCAGATGAGCTGCGCCTCCGGATTACCGCCCCCAAAATGCCCATACAGCACCTCCAATTTCAGCGGATGTCCCTTTTCCAGGTGAATCGAGCCGAGGCGGGAGCCGTTGCCGAACACCTGCGCGACTTGGTCATCGCCAAGGGTGACGTGCGCGAAGCCGCTAGCCTTGATGCCGACCAGGTAATCGCCCGTTTTGTCCGGATTAAGGAACCCCGTCCATTGCACGGCGAGCCCGGGTTTCCCTTTTGCCTGCTCGGGAAGGGTATTTTCATTGAGGTTCAGGGAGGGTTCGTTGCGCGAGGTGAGCGGTGTCGGCTTGGCGCTGCCGGGGCCAAAGCCCATGCCGGAGCTGTATTCGGCTTCCAGGCCGGGTTTGCCATCGGGCGTCGTGAGCAGGGAAGCCGGCACGGGATTCCCCCCTTCGTTCGAAAGAAACTGAGTGCCCGGAACGTAAGTGATCTGCGCGCTGGGAAACTCCGCTTTCATTCCCTCCTGCATGCTCACCGTGTGGGTGGGCGTACCATTGTAGTTTCCCAGCAGAACGGCGGTCTGATTGGCCAGGGGGCCGACAATGGCGATGCGCTTCACCGAATCCTTAAGCGGCAGCACGCCGTCATTCTTCAGCAGCACCATGGATTCATTCGCCAGCTTGCGGGCCAGCGCGCGGTGCTCGGCGCTGTCAAGTTCCTTCGCATCAATTTTCGAATACGGGACCATCTCCGGCGGATCGAACAGGCCCAGCTTGAATCGCGCCGTGAAGAGGCGAATCAGCGCCGTGTCCATCGCGCTTTCGGGAAGGTAGCCCTGCTGCACCGCCTGGATGTATGGCTGGTAGTCAGCATTGTCCGGAAATTGCGTGCCGTAGCATTCGTTATCCATGCCGCGCTCCAGCGAGATGGCGGAGGCCTGCGGCTGCGTGGGACGGAATTGATGACCGGAGAAGATGTCGCGGACGGCGCCACAGTCCGAGACCACATATCCCTGGAACCCCCACTTTTCGCGGAGCTGATCCTGCAGCAGGAACTCATTGGCGCAGGCCGGCCGGCCATTGATTGCGTTGTAAGCGCACATCACCGAGCCCGCTTTGCCTTCGGTGACGGCGGCTCGAAAAGCCGGTTCGTAGGTGTCGAGCATGTCGTGCTTGCTGACATCCACATCGGCGAAGTGCCGGGTCGGCTCCGGACCACTGTGCACGGCGTAGTGCTTGGGCGTGGAAATCACCCGGTAGTAGTTCGGGTCATCGCCCTGCATCCCAGTGACAAAAGCGACCGCCATGCGCCCGCTGAGAAAAGGATCCTCACCGTAGGTTTCCTGGCCGCGGCCCCAGCGCGGATCGCGAAAAATGTTCACGTTCGGAGACCAGAAATCCAGGCCGTGAAAGATACTCGAATTGCCTTTCCGCTCGGACTTGGCGTTCACAACGCGCCCTTCGATGCCGATCTCCGTGGCCATTTCGTGAACACGGGGCGCGTCGAAGGTGGCGGCCAGGCCGATCGGTTCCGGATATTCCGTAGTGCCGTCGGAGGCGACGCCGTGCAAGGCCTCGCTCCACCAGTTGTAAGATGGGATGCCGAGGCGCGAGATGGCGCGCGACTCGTTCGTGAGCTGTGAGGCCTTCTCCTGGAGCGTCAGCCGGCTCACTAGGTCCGCCGCGCGCTGTTCGGGCGAGAGGCTGGGGTCCATGTAAGGCAGTTTCGCAGTGTCCTGCGCCATCGCAGTAGAAACGATCAGGGTGAAGCACGCGATGAAAACGATAAACGGCAGACTACGGGCCAACTTGCACTTTCCGAAAGAGTCCATCTTTTCCTCCCAAAGGTGTCGAGGCGCAGACGCGTAGTTTGCGAAAAATTGCGGAAGCACCTCAGATTTGCCGAGAAGAATATCGGCGGGCCGCCAGGCTGTCAGTCGGAACCCTTGCTATGCAAACTCACCGTAGCGCCGGCATCTTGCCGGTAGACCGCCGGGACGGCGGCGCTACGGGTTGCATGCTTCCGGGTGTCGTAACGCAACACGAAGACCGTGTGACGTACCATCACGCGAGGCTCACCTTCAAGACCACCGCATATTGCGAAGGTGGTATCGTCGCGAACCGAGGCCACTCGATGCGCAGTCCCTCGGCCGACTGCGTGAAGTGCATCTTTTCCGCCGATCCCAGCAGTTCGACGTTGGCCACCTTAACGGGCTTGGCAGCCGAACTGCCGAACGATTGCAGGAGCACTCCCCTTTGGGGCCAGCCTAGGACGATTGCGTATACCATTGTCCCGGCCTTGTTCCTCGTATAGCGGATATCGCTTGCGTCAAGCTGGCCGACGGAATTTCCTTGGAATGAGCCCGGCTTGATCATATGCGGGCCTTCGCCGAAAACCGTCCAGGGACGCGTGCCGTAAATGGCCTCTCCGTTGACCTTGAACCATTCTCCAATCTGCTCCAGAATGCGGCATTCCTTGGAGTCGATCGTGCCGTCGGGCTTGCCCGGGACATTCAGCAGGAAGGTCCCGTTCTTGCTCACCGTGTCTACCATCCAGTGAATGACGTCGCCTGGCGGCAGATAACGGCCGTATTCCCCCGGCCAATTGTACAAGGTGCGCTGGTAATGCCACTCGCCAATGCACGTCTCCGACTGCCAGGGATAGGGCAGAATCTCCGCGGCCAGTCCGCGCTCGATATCCGCCACCACCGATTTGTAAAGCTTGGCCGGGACGTCTTTGACGTTGATGACGCCCTC
>DATJAK010000071.1:0-33264 GCA_035516375.1 Bryobacteraceae bacterium | reverse complement strand
CCGCCGATGCGGCAACTGGATCGATCGTTGGCCCGCTGGGCTGATCAGAAATACAAAAAGCTGCGCGGACATTTGCGCAGGGCGACGCATTGGGTCGCGCGTATCTCGAGACGCGATCCGAAGTTGTGGGCGCACTGGCAGTTGGGCGTGCGGCGAGGTTGCCTCGGATCGGCCTGACTCTGAACGAAACGAAAACCAGCATCAAGCAAGCCCGCGCCGAGCGGTTCGACTTTTGGGGATACACATTCGGGCCACACCATTTTCGGAAGACAGGTCGTAGGTTCATAGGAGAGAGCCCGTCGAAAAAGAGCGTGTCGCGGCTGCGGCAGAAGGTGGGAGCCGTTCTGACGCCGGGCAACGTCCAACCGTGGGCGGAAGTGCGGGATCGCCTCAATGCCGTACTGCGAGGCTGGTCCAACTACTTCAGTTGCGGAGACCGATTCCCGGCGTTCCGGTCGGTGAATCACTACGTTTATGATTGCGTGAGGAGTTTCTTGAGGCGACGGCATAAGGTGTCCTCGCTGGGCACCTCCCAATTCCCAGCCGCAATGGTATTCGGGAAATTGGGCAAAAGATGTAGCGGGAGCCAAGCCCTCCGTGAGCTAGCTGGCGAAATCTGTCGGAAAGCCGGATGCTCGAAATGGGCACGTCCGGTTTGATGAGCGGGATGTGGAAACGGAGCATGGTCCGGCTTTTGAGGCACCGGAAACCGAAAGGCCAGGCAACGGATAGGCCGTACCTAAACCACCGCGCCGCATCTCGACTCTACCCTATGGGGGCGGACCCCATGTGGGCGCACCCCCGGCCGGCCCCCCCGGTGACTGCGCCCACCCGAGACAACAGCCCGTTTTTTCCTAGCGATGCGGCCGTCGTGTCCCTGCAACCCCGCGTCTCAATGCTACCTAAGTAGTCAGAAACCGTTGCTTTTGCCCTCCCAATTTTTTGGGTTTGTTCTTGGCCGTAGATTCGTTTTGTTTCCAAACAATTAGCCGCAGAATTGGCTTCGTTCCGCATTTTTCGCCGTGCCGCACCGCGCGTTACGATAAGGGGCCGGCCCTGGCGTGGCTCGGGCTCCATCCCACCGGGCCCAGGCCCGAAACCCGGGTTCGTTTTTCCACTGTGCTACGCTGAAGTTTCCAGTGTGCCAGCGCGTGTCAGTGAGGCTCTTGTTCTGCGTACGTACCCGCTCAAAGAAGCGGACCTCGTAGTCAGCTTTCTGACCAGGGACCAGGGAAAGTTGCGCGGCGTGGCCAAACGGGCCCGTCGTCCAAAAAGTTCGTTCGGCGCGGGGCTGGAGCGCCTGTCCTATGTGCGCATGTCTTACTTTCAGCGGGAAACGCGCGAGCTCGTCAACCTGGATTCTTGCGAATTGATCCGTTCCCAATTCGATCTGGTTTCCGAGTACCGCACCGGAGTGGCGCTGGATTATTTCGCGGAAGTCTCCGAGCAGATGCTTCCGGCCGCAGAGCCGAGCGAGAAGTTTTTTCGCTTGTTGTTGGCCGTGCTGGATGATCTTCGGCCTTCGGGCGGCGCGGATCCGGCGGGCCGCGCGTGGTGCGCCGTCACCTATTTTTCGTTGTGGGCTGTCAGGCTCTCGGGTTGGCTGCCGGAATTGAATGTCTGCCTGAGTTGCGGTGCGGTGCTGGATGATCCCGAGTCGCCCGAGCGCGCATATTTTAACCGCGGCCGGGCCGGCCTGTTTTGTGGAACATGCCGGAAGATGCCGGGATTTGGAGGGAACTGGGAATTGAGCGCGGAATCGAGAGGCATCGCCGCGGAGATGCTACGCAAACCGGTGTCGCAGCTTTCCCAGCAAACCTGGACCCACTCCACCGCCGCCGACTTGCGCCGCTTTCTGGTACAACAGATCGAATCGCACGCGGAGCGCCGATTAGTGACGGCCCCGTTGCTGGAGGAGAGTATGACCGCTTAGTGGGGTCAGGCCTTCCGGCCTGCCGCCGGGCTTCCGCCCGGCGCTCCCCACGGAGCGGCCGTCGACTCACGAATGCTTTCTTTTCAAGACATCGTTTTCAAGCTCAAGCACTACTGGTCCGAGCGCGGCTGCATTATCCAGGAGCCTTACGACGTCGAAGTCGGCGCCGGCACCATGTGTCCCGAAACCTTCCTCCGCGTGCTCGGCCCGAATCCATACCGCGTGGCCTACGTCCAGCCCAGCCGCCGCCCCGCCGATGGCCGCTACGGCGACAATCCCAACCGCCTCTTCAAGCATTCGCAGCTTCAAGTGATCCTGAAGCCTTCGCCAGACGACGTCATCGATCAGTACCTCGGCAGCCTGGAAGCCATCGGCATCGATCTGCGCAAGCACGACCTGAAGTTCGAAGAGGACAATTGGGAAGCGCCCACGCTCGGCGCCTGGGGAATCGGCTGGCAGGTGATGCTCGATGGTCTCGAAATCACCCAGTTCACCTACTTCCAGCAGTGCGGCGGCATCGACCTGGACCTCGTTCCCGCCGAGATCACCTACGGCCTCGAGCGCATCACAGCGTTTCTCGAAGTGCGCGACAGCGTCTACGACATCGAGTGGACCAAGGATTTCACGTATCGCGACGTGCGCTACAACGACGAGCTGCAGTACTCCGTCTACAACTTCGAAATGGCCGACATCGCCACGCTCTGGAAACTGTTCGAGCTGCACGAGGGCGAAGCCGCGCGCCTGCTCAAAGCCTACGATCCGGAATCGCCCGAAAAGAAGCGCTTCCCCTTGCTGCCTGCGTATGACCAGGTCCTCAAATGCTCCAACATCTTTAATACGCTCGACGCCCGCGGCGCCATCAGCGTCACCGAGCGCGTGGGCATGATCCAGCGCGTGCGCAAGATCGCGGTGGGCGTGGCGCAGGCCTGGCTCAACCAGCAGCAGGAAGTGCTCGCTGCCGAAGAGGTGGCGCGGTGAGCCTGCCCTTCCTGCTCGAAATCGGCACGGAAGAAATTCCCGATTGGATGATTCCGGGCGCTCTCGAAAGCCTGCACGACCTGTTCGAAAAAACGGAGATTCCCCACGAGACCGTGCAGCTCGATGCCACGCCGCGCCGCCTGGTGCTGCGCGTCGAGGGCGTGCCCGAGAGGCAGGCCGATAGCGAAGATGTGATCAGCGGGCCCGCCAGCTCGGCCCCGGAACAAGCCGTTGCCGGCTTCGCGCGCAAACATGGCGTGAGCGCGCAGGACCTTCAAGTCAGGAACGGCCGCTATACCGTCACCAAGAAGACCGTCGGCCGTCGCTATCAGGACATCCTGGCCGATTCGCTTCCGGAACTCATCCTCCACATCAACTTCCCCAAGATGATGTACTGGACAGGGAAAACCGGCCCGCGCTTCATTCGCCCGATTCGCTGGATCGTGGCCCTGCTGGGCGAGCAGGTGGTGCCCTTCGAATTGGCCGGCGTGCGCTCCGGCGCGCTCAGCGCCGGCCACCGCCGTCTCGGCTCGCCCGAAATCGCCATCACCATTGCCGATTACGAACGTCGCCTGCGCGATCACTATGTGATCCTTTCCGCGGCCGAGCGCCGCCAGAAGATCCAGAGTGAGCTCGAAGGTGTCCGCGTGAAGCCCGACGCTGCCCTGCTCGATACGCTTGTTTACATCACGGAATATCCCACCCCGATTGTCGGCAGCTTCGACGCGCAATTCCTGGAGTTGCCCGAGGAGGTGCTGGTCACCGTGATGCGTCACCACCAGAAATATTTCTCGGTGCAGGATTCCCAAGGTAAGCTCGCGGCAAAATTCGTGGCCGTCATGAATATCGATGCCGACCCGGATGGCTTCGTCCGCAGTGGCAACGAGCGGGTTCTGCGTGCGCGCTTCAACGACGCGCGGTTCTTCTGGGAAACGGATCAGAAGAAGACTATAGCCGATCGCGTGCAGGATTTGGCTCACGTCACCTTTCAGGCGAAGCTCGGCACTTATCTCGATAAGGTCAAGCTTATGGGCCAGGTCGTAAGACAACTCACTGACGATCAACACGCCTGGAAAGCAGTGTGGTTGTGCAAGTCCGATCTCACCACGGAGCTTGTCAAAGAGTTTCCGGAACTTCAGGGGATTGTCGGAGGCCTCTATGCCCGTGCCCAGGGTGAACCAGAGCCGGTCTGGCAGGCAATCTACGATCATTACAAGCCGTTGAGCATGGAGGACTCGATCCCGCGGAATCGCACGGGCCAATTCGTGGCGCTGGCCGACAAGCTCGACACTCTGCAGGGATGCTTCCGAGTTGGATTGATTCCGACCGGTTCTCGCGATCCGTTTGGACTCCGCCGCGCAGCGCAGGGTGTGGTCAAGATCATCGTTGAGGGGAAGTTAGAAGTCTTGTTGTTCGAGTTGTTCTCAGGCGACGAAGCCCTGCGATCGTTCTTCGAAGAACGCGTGCGCTTCTACTTCAAAGACGTCCGCGGCTTCAAGTACGACGAAGTCAACGCCGCCATGGCCGCGGGCTGGAGCAACCTGGTCGATCTCGAAGCGCGCTTAGGCCGCATCCAGGATCTCCGTTCCTCGCCCGATTTCGAGCCGCTCGCCGCCAGCTTCAAACGTATCCGCAACATCCTCGAACAGGCCAAATTCACGGGCCTCGGCGCAATCGAGGAAACCCTGCTCGAAGCCGGCCCCGAACGCGAACTCTACGACGAGTACCGCCGCATTGCCGGCCAGCCCATCGAATCCGTGATTTCCAAGCTGCGCCCCAAGGTCGATCTGTTTTTCGATAAAGTTCTGGTGAACGCGCCGGACGCTCGCGTCCGGCATAACCGTTTGACGCTGCTCAACACGCTGTTGAAAGAGTTTTCCACGATCGCAGACTTTTCCCAAATCGTAACTAATTTTTAGGAGTCGCCCATCATGAATCAGTATGTCTACTCGTTCGGTAACGGAACCGCCGACGGTGACGGAAAAATGAAAGACGTCCTCGGCGGCAAAGGCGCCGGACTGGCCGAAATGTGCCGCGCCAAACTGCCGGTGCCTCCCGGCTTCACCATCTCCACCCAGGTCTGCAATATCTATTTCCAGAATGGCAACTCCGTCCCGGCGGAGGTCAATGAGCAGATGATCGAAGCGCTGCACAAGCTCGAGGAGCGCATGAGCCAGAAGCTCGGCGATCCGGCCGACCCGCTCCTCGTCAGCGTGCGCTCCGGCGCCAAATTCTCCATGCCCGGCATGATGGACACCATCCTCAACCTGGGGCTCAACGACGAGACCGTCAAGACGCTCGCCGCGAAAAGCAACAACCCGCGCTTCGCCTACGATTGCTATCGCCGCTTCATCCAGATGTACGGCAACGTGGTGCTGGAGATTGGTAAGGGCGAATTCGAACACATCTTCGATGGGCAGAAGAAAAAAGCCAAAGCGAAACTGGATACGGATCTGACCGCCGACGACCTCCAGGAGGTGATCGCCGGCTACAAGAAACTGGTGCAGAAGAAAACCGGGAAGCCGTTTCCACAGGACGCGATGGCGCAGCTGACGGGCGCGCGCGATGCCGTCTTCCGCTCCTGGAACAACAACCGCGCCGTCCACTACCGCCGCATGAACCAGATCCCCGACGATATCGGCACTGCCGTCAACGTCCAGGCCATGGTATACGGCAATCTCGGCGAGACCTCGGCAACCGGCGTCGGATTCACGCGCAACCCTTCTACGGGCGAGAACGCTTTCTATGGCGAATTCCTGGAAAATGCGCAGGGCGAGGATGTCGTGTCGGGAGTCCGCACGCCGCACCCGATCAGCGAGTTGCAGACATGGAATCCGGCGGTGTATCAACAACTCCGCGACATCACCACCAAGCTCGAACAGCATTATCGCGACATACAGGACTTCGAATACACCATTCAGGATGGCAAGCTGTACATGCTGCAGACCCGCAATGGTAAACGGACCGGTCCTGCGGCCGTGCGGATCGCCGTCGATATGGTGCACGAGAACCTCATCTCTAAAGAGGAAGCGGTGCTGCGCGTGGAGCCGCAGCAACTCGATCAGCTGCTACATCCGGTGCTCGACCCGGCCGCGAAGACGTCGCTCACCAAGCTTGGGATGGGCTTGCCGGCCTCGCCTGGGGCGGCGGTCGGCACGATCGTGTTTACTGCTGATGACGCCGTCGTCAAGTCGAAGACAACGCCGGTGGTTCTCGTCCGCAAAGAGACCGTGCCCGACGATATCCACGGCATGGAGGTCGCCAAAGGCATTCTCACTTCACGCGGAGGGATGACGAGTCACGCGGCCGTGGTCTGCCGCGGCATGGGTACGCCGTGCGTAGCGGGCGCCGAGTCAATTGGCGTTGACGAACAAAAACGGCAAGTCACGGTGACCACCGGCGGCAAGACCGTGACCTTGAAAGAAGGCGGCTGGCTGTCGCTCGATGGGTCCACGGGCGAGGTCTTCGCCGGCAAAGCCAACACGCTCGAAGCGGATCCGGCCTCCGGCATTATGGCGACGTTCATGAGCTGGGCCGACGATTTTCGCGGCAAGTTCGGTGTCCGCGCCAATGCCGACATCCCGCGCGACGCCAAGATCGCCCGCAAGTTCGGCGCCGAGGGCATCGGCCTGTGCCGCACCGAGCACATGTTCTTCGCCGAGGACCGCATTCCGCACATGCAGGCCATGATCCTGGCGCGCGATGAGAAGTCCCGCCGCAAGGCGCTGGCCAAACTGCTTCCCATGCAGCGCAAGGATTTCGCCGGTCTGTTTGAAGCCATGGATGGCTATCCGGTGGTGATCCGCACGCTCGATCCGCCGCTGCACGAGTTCCTCCCGAAACGCGAAGAGCTCATGGTGGATATCGCCGTACTTCCCTATGCCGACCTCAAAAAGAAGAAGGAGTTGGTCGAGCGGTACGAGCGTTTCGGCGCGGAGGTGAAGAACCTGAAGACCGTGCTGCCCGATCTACTCAAGCGGGTCGAAGAGCTGCACGAGTTCAACCCCATGCTGGGCCATCGCGGTTGCCGCTTGGGCGTGACCTACCCCGAGATCACCGAAATGCAGGCCCGCGCCATTTTCGAGGCTGCCGTGCAGGTGGCTAAGAAAGGCGTGAAGGTGATTCCGGAAGTCATGATCCCGTTGATCGGCGGCGTGAAGGAACTGGAGAACCAGAAGAAGATCGTCGTCGACATTGCGGAAGAGGTGCTGGCGAAGGCCGGCATGAAGGATCTGCGCTACCTGGTCGGGACGATGATCGAGATCCCGCGCGCAGCGATCACCGCCGATGGCGTTGCCAAAGAGGCGCAGTTCTTCAGCTTCGGCACCAACGATCTGACCCAGACCACGTTAGGCATCTCGCGTGACGACTACGGCAGTTTCCGCAAAGACTACGAAGACCGCAAGATCTGGCCCAGCGACCCCTTCGCCGTCCTCGACCAGGAAGGCGTAGGCAAGCTGGTCAAGATGGCTGTGGATGCCGGTCGCAAAACCCGCCCCGGCCTCGAAGTCGGCATCTGCGGCGAACACGGCGGCGAACCGAGCTCGGTGCAGTTCTGCTACCGCGTGGGGATGGATTATGTCTCCTGCTCCCCGTACCGCGTCCCGATCGCGCGCCTCGCGGCCGCGCAAGCGGCACTGGCAGGAGATCGCTCGGAATTGATGCGAACAGCGTAGGCACGGGGTAACCGCGGCAGGGCTCGGCTGACCGTTGTACAACGATTCTGTTGTACAACGGTCTTGTTGTATGTGATCGCCCCTTCGCGCGTGACTTTCCGTTTGGGTCACTCAAGCCTAGAGTTGGCGTGTCATGGGAGCCCGGATGAAGGCTTTGCTAGACAACAGATTCGCCCCGATAACATTCACTTGGGGCTTTGTCAAGAGCTTTTTTACTCAATTGTCGGAAGCGTTTATGCAGTGGCACGGTCAAATTGATAAGAAGTTCGGCACACAGACAGAATATAAGGTTTTTCGGGCACACCTGTCCGAGAGTCTTTATGCATTGGAGCCTCTCACGACGCCCCTGGACCGTTATCTGTTGACCGAAACCCGCTCCGGCTGGAGCGCTATCTTCGCGAATGGGCTCCGCGTGAACGACGTCTTTAGCCCAGTCAGCTACCTGCCCACGGTTTTGGGCTCGCGCGGACTTCACGTTCGTTGTCTTCCCGACAGAAGCAAAAAGTCCGGTAGAGACGGACTCCAAATCTACGGCGCCGTAATGTTCGGTTTGTATGGTCCGAACGGGACTGATTGGCTCAACAGGATTCGGAGTATTTCCGTAGCTAACGACGTTGACGGTTGGCAATTTGCCGCTGAGGGAGACGTCCAGCTCTATGAACAGACTGAGAACTACGGGAAACGCAAAAAGGTTGAGCGTTTCACATCGGAAATGCTCGAATCATATTGCGCTGCGTTAGGTATAGATGTTTTCAACGCGGACTCTTACGGCGAACAGTGTGTCTCCGTACACATCAAGAGACGCAACTCACCCGGCCCAACCATGTCGATCGCCGAGGCCAGGTCGCACGTGTATCTCTAGGGAACATATGTGCTCCTCCGTACCGCCACCGTCTTTCGCCCGAGCCCACAATCAAACCAGGAGGGGGCGTTATGGAAGAGTCTTGGGGACTCGAAGATTATTCCCGCGGCGTGAAAACCATTTCCGTCGACCCGGTCTGCGGCAAGGTCATCAACGAAGCCACGGCGGCCGGCCATGCCGAGTTCGCCGGCCAGTATTACTATTTCTGTTCCAGGGATTGTAAGGTGGCGTTTGAGGAGGAGCCTGCTCACTACATCGGGATTCCGCATCCGGTGGGGCCTCCCTCCCGCCATTAGCCGGAAGGGGAGCCCCGAAAATCAAAACCGCTACCGGCCTGCGCCGGACGTAGCTATACCACGGATGCGGTTCGAGAAGCTTTGATAGGCTTCCGGTCCCATCCGCTTGATGGCCGCGTTGGCCACCGTCTCCAGATTGGCGAGATAGTGCGGCGACTGGTTGGCCTGCCGCATCCCGGGAACGATCGTCCGGATCTTCTCCCAAACGAACAGAGCTTCCCCGCTGTTTTCGAGGAACAGTTCCTCGTTGAGAACTCCCTTGGTGACGAACGAAGCCGCCATGTCCCAGTAGCTCGTCACCATGCGCATGTACGCATTTTCCTGGCTGCCCATGGGCGCCTGCTTCTGGACGTCTTCCATCGTGTTGGGGGTAAAGCCGAAGAACCACCCGCGCGCCTTGCGCATAGTTTCCTCGCGCCGTAATTCATACAGACGAAGAATCAAGTTTGCATCATCGTAGGTTGCTTGAATAGCCATAACGAAATTATAGGGCCACTTCGGCCACTGGCGGCGTTACAATAATTTCAGACAGAAGGTTCTGGTTATGCCGACGCTCGCGGAACAGCTCGCGCGCGCGACCCGTGAAGCCGAACTCTACCGCCCTCTTGACCGCAACCGTGTAGAATGCTTCGCCTGCGGGCATCGATGCCCCATTTCTCCCGGCTTCTCGGGCGTGTGCAAGGTACGCTTCAATCGCGATGGCCGCCTCTACGCACCCTACGGATACGTGAATGGTGTCTGTTCCGACCCCATCGAAAAGAAGCCCTTTTTCCATGCCTTGCCGGGCACGAGCGCAACCAGCTTCGGGATGCTCGGCTGCGACTTGCATTGCGGCTACTGCCAGAACTGGGTCACCTCCCAGGCTGTGCGCGACTTGCGCGCGTCGCTCGATTTCACTGCCGTCACGCCGCGCCAGATCGTCGAGTTGGCACTGCGCCAGGGTGCATCGAGCATTGTCAGCACCTACAATGAGCCGCTGATCACGGCCGAGTGGGCGGTGGCGGTTTTCCGCGAAGCCAAGGCTGCGGGCCTGGTAACCGGTTTCGTCTCTAACGGAAACGGCACACCGGAGGTGCTCGAATATCTCAGGCCGTGGGTTGATTTGTATAAGGTCGACCTGAAGAGCTTCGACGATCGCCGCTATCACGAACTGGGCGGCCGCATCGGGCCGATTCTCGATTCTATACGCCGCATCCACGAACTCGGTTTTTGGCTGGAAGTCGTCACCTTGGTGGTCCCCGGCTTCAATGACTCCGATGAGGAGTTAGGAAAGATCGCGGAATTCCTGGCGGGTATTTCGCTCGATATACCCTGGCACGTCACGGCGTTTCACCAGGATTACAAGATGACCAGCCCGCAGAACACGCCCGCCCGGACTTTGATTCGCGCGGCGCACATCGGCCGCGCCTCGGGGCTGCGGTTTGTCTATGCGGGTAACCTGCCTGGCAGAACCGAGCAGTTGGAAAACACCTTCTGCCCACGCTGCGGTTCGGCGGTGATCGAGCGCTTCGGTTTACGCGTTCTGCACAACCGGCTCGCTTCGGATGGGACCTGTCCCGGCTGTGGGACGGCCATCCCGGGATTTTGGCTGACCGAGTTTCATCCCCGGTCGGAGGCGGCGGATCTCTTGCATATCCGCTGCGGTTGAATGGCGTCCACAGTTCACACGTCGCCGTATAGCGGTACGTGGTATCCGTCGGGGAAAGCCGAGCTCGAACGGCTGATCGCGGAATGCTTTGAGGCTTCGCGCAGCCGCACCGGCCCCTATCTTCTGCCGGATGCCCTGGGATTCGTGGTCCCTCACGCCGGGCCGCAATACTCCGGGGTAGTGGCTGCTGCCGTGTATCGAACGCTCAGCCAGCAAAAGCCCGAGCGCATCATCTTATTGGCCTTCCCGCATCGCGGCGGTCTGCGCGGAGTGGCCGCCCCGCAGATTGGGGCGATCGCCACTCCACTCGGTGATGTGGTCATCGACCAGACTACCTGCACGCAGTTCCGGCAGGTGCCCGAGAGTCGCGTCTGCGACCACTCGTTCGAAATCCAGTTGCCGTTCCTGCAGAAGGCCGCGCCGGGTGCGCGCATTACGCCGCTCTATGTTGGCCCCATGAACGATTCCGAGCGGCGCAGCGCGGCGGAAATCCTGGCCCAGGAGTGGCAGCCCGGCACGGTCTTCATCGCCTCGTCCGATTTCACACACTACGGCCGCAATTTCGGTTACGAGCCGTTTCCAGCGGACGATCGGATTGCGGCCCGTTTGGAAGCTTTGGATTTCGAATGCATCCAAGCGGCCGGCAGCCTGGATGCCTCGCTGTTCCACGAGACGCTGGCGGAAACGGCTGCCACAGTGTGCGGGTCCGACCCGATCGCGCTTCTGCTCCGCACGCTCGTGCGGCTCGATCCGGGCGGCCTGTTCCAGGCCACGCTCGACTATCAGACCTCCGGCGAGATCACGGGCGATTATCACCATTCGGTAAGCTACGCGGCGCTGGGCTACTATCCGGCCCGTGCGTTCCAGTTGTCCGCCGAGGATGGCGACGCGCTTATGGACAGCGCGCATGAAACTTTGCGACGCCTGCGCGCCACCGGAGAGCGCGAGTGGGTTTGCGCGCCGCCGGGGCGTCCCGCCTTGGAATCCAGCCGCGGCGTTTTCGTCAGCCTGCATCGTGGCGAGCAACTGCTGGGTTGTATCGGCTGCCCAACCAGCGCGAGGCCGCTCGCCGAGACTGTGCCGGAGTTCGCGATGGCAGCCGCTTTGGATGATCCACGGTTCCATCCCGGTACGGCGCTTGGTGGCCCGGTGGATATCGAGATCTCTGTGTTAACGCCGATGCGGCGTGTGCGCAGTGTCGCGGGCCTCCAACCCGGCCGCCATGGAGCAGTGCTGGCGCTGGGAGGCCGATCCGGACTACTGCTCCCCCAGGTGGCTACCGAGCGTCAGTGGAATGCGGCCCAGTTCCTCGAAGGACTCGCGCGTAAGAGCGGTGCGAACCCTCGGGACCCTCGCGCCAGGCTATATGTCTTCGAAGCGCAGGTGTTCGCGCGGCGGGCGTGTTGCCTGGAGTAGTACAGACCTCCTGGTCTGGGAGGTTTTCGCGTGGCTCCGAGCTACAGGCCGGGAGGCCTGCCACTTTAAGCTAACAGACCAGATCTTCGCGCCCGATCTTCAAGTCTTCGAGGTTCCCCAAAACCGTAAGGGCGATTTGCTTGGAATCGAAGAACGTCTGCGCGATCCGGAGAACGTCGGCCGCTGTCACCGCTTCAATGCTCTCCACCAGTTCGTCGAGTGTGAAGAACCGGCCGAAGTACATCTCCTGCCGTGCCAGGTTGGTCATGCGGCTGGCGGTCGATTCCAGGCTGAGCATCAAAGAGCCCTTCAGGTGATCCTTGGCGCGGCGCAGTTCTTCGTCGCTCACCGGCTGTTCCTTCAACTCATGAAATTCTTTGACGATCGATTCCACGACCTGCCGCGCCGATTCGAGCGACGTGCCGGCGTAGATCGAAAGGCAGCCCGTATCGCGATAGGGACTCAGCTCGGAAAACACCGCGTATGCCAGGCCTTGGCGTTCGCGGATGTTCTGGAACAGGCGCGAACTCATGCCGCCGCCCAGCAGCGTGTTGAGCACGTAACAGGCGAACCGCTCCTCGTGCGGCAGCGGATACGAGGGCACCCCCAGGCACACATGCACCTGCTCGAGCGCCTTCTTGTTGCGCAGGGCGATGCGGGCGTGGGTGCTCGGGGTCTGCTCGGGAGGCGTAGCCTCGCCCGGCGACAACGACGCGAAATGCTCGCGCACGAGCGCTACCAGGCCCTCATGCGTCAGATTGCCTGCGGCCGTCACCAGCAGGTTTTGGGGCGCGTACACCTGGGAATAGTAGCCGCGGATCATGTCGCTGTCGAAACGCTTGACCGTTTCGCGCGTTCCCAGGATGGGCTTGCCGAGCGGATGGTCTTTCCAAAAGTTGGAGGAGAAGATCTCGTGGACCAGGTAGTCCGGGCTATCCGCCTCCATTTTGATCTCTTCCAGAATGACGCCCTTTTCCTTCTCGATATCTTCCGGCCGAAAGAGGGGGTTGAGCACCAGGTCGGCCAAAACATCCCACGCCAGCGAAAGGTGCTGGTCGAGAACTTTGGTGTTGAAGCAAACCAGTTCCTTCGCCGTGAAGGCGTCCAGGTTGCCGCCGATCGAATCTACCGAGCGTGCGATATCCTCCGCCGAGCGGTGGGTAGTCCCTTTGAACAGCATGTGCTCGATGAAATGCGAGATGCCGTTTTGCTCGGGAGTTTCCCGCCGCGAGCCGGTGCCGATCCAGATGCCGACCGAGACCGACCGGACATGCGGCATGGCTTCAGTAATGACGCGGACGCCGTTGCCGAGAGTGGTAAATTCAATGTCCCGCACGGGACTGAAGGTGGTTGGGGCTGTCAGAAAGAATGGACCTCTTCTTCCATCGTACACTGGATATGCGATGTCCCAGCCCCTGGTGGGCATGGAGCTTGCCGATATACAGGCAGTTCTCGGCCCTGAGCAGCCAGGATACCGAGCCAAACAGCTGTACCAAGCGATCTACTGCGGCAAGGCTTCCGAGCTCTCTCAAATCACGACACTTCCGGCCCAGATGCGGCGCCACCTCGCAGAAGGCCTGTCCTTCGGCCTTCCTGAGATCGCGCAGCTGCATGAATCAGCCGACGGCACACGCCGGTATTTACTTCGCCTTGGTGACGGCCGCACGGTCGAAACCGTGAGGATGCCCGAGCCGGAGCGTGACACCCTCTGCATTTCGAGCCAGGTGGGCTGTCCGGTGAATTGCCGGTTCTGTATGACCGCTCTCTTAGGACTGGAACGGAACCTCACTGCGGGCGAGATCGTGGGCCAGGTGCTCCTGGTCTCCCGCGAGAATGGTTTGCGGCAGGATGGCGGCCGGTTGAATATCGTCATGATGGGCCAGGGCGAGCCGCTGCTCAATTTGGAGAGCGTGCTCAAAGCGACGCGTATCCTGCTCGATCCGGGCGGATTCGCTCTTTCGCCGCGCCGTATCACCATTTCGACCGCGGGCATCACACCCCGCATTGAAGATCTCGGCGCGGAGGCGATCCGTCCCAAACTGGCTGTCTCGCTCAATGCCTCCACGGAAGAGATGCGGCGCGAACTGATGCCGATTACGCGCAAGTATCACTTGAAAGAACTCCTCGAAGTGTGCCGGCGCTATCCGCTTCGGCCGTGGGAGAAGTTAACGTTCGAGTACGTGCTGCTGAAGGGCGTAAACGATGCCGATGCCGATGCGCGCCGCGTGGTGAAGCTGCTGGCACACATCAATGCCAAGGTCAACCTGATCGCATTGAATCCGGGACCGGAAATTTCATTCGAGACGCCTGAGCCGGCCCGCGTCGCGAGCTTTCAGGAAATCGTGCGGCGCTCGCTTCCGTGCTTCATTCGCAAGCCACGCGGGCTGGACATCTACGCCGCGTGCGGCCAATTGAAACGCGCGACGGATCATCTTATCCCTGCCCCTACTCCCGCGCCCCACTCGCGTGGGTAGTGCTTTGTGCCCGCATAAGACCATTTGATCGCTGCCCGAATTTCGACTAATTTTTTTACAGCGGCATCCGCAGTTTGGCTGCAAGCGATAGCGTCGGCAGGGCACCGGAAGTTAGCGCCGGGTCCTTAGCCGATGTGCATCTTGAAGCGAGCGATGATGCAGAGTAATTTCAGGCGAGCGACCCCGATGAACCCACAATTGCCCGACAGTCTGCCTGCTGAATCGCCGGAAGTGCCGCCGGCCGTGCTCCAGCCCCGAGGCCCCGAATGCCGGATCTGTCTGGGACCCCACGATGACGAAATCCATGAGGCCACGCTCAGTGTGCGCCGCTGGTTCCGCGAGGAAGTCACCAAGGGTTTCGGCGTCCCGGGCTTGATTTAACAATTCTCCATCCTGATCCGATAAGAGAACTCTGGAGGTGCCCAAAGCCTCCAGATCTATGATTGCTCTTCTCGGCATCGGGCTAGTCTTTGCGGCCGTTTTCGGTGGATACATTCTGGAAAAAGGCAACCCGTGGGTTTTGTTGCAGCCGGCCGAATTGCTGATCGTGGGCGGCGCGGCCCTGGGGATGGTGCTGGTCGCCAACCGGCCCAAGGTGATTCGCAAAATGGGCCGCGGCATCGCCAAGGTTTTCTCGAAACCTCGCCACACACGAGAGTCCTTTCTCAAGTGTCTGCGCATGCTGTACGAAGTGTTCGTCTATGCGCAGCGGGCCGGCATGATCGGCCTCGAGCCGGAGGTTGAGGAACCCCGCAAGAGCCGCTTGTTCGTGCGCTATCCCGAACTAACCAGTGATCCGGCTGCGCTGGGCTTCTTTTGTGATTCCTTGCGCATGCTGGTGATTGGGGTTACCACGGCGCAGGAACTGGACCACCTCATGGATCTGGACATCGAGATTCAGCGGCGCGGCAATCAGGAACCGGTGAGCGCGCTCGCCTCGGTGGCCGATTCGCTTCCGGGGCTGGGAATTGTGGCGGCGGTCCTGGGGGTGGTGATTACGATGCAAGCGATCGGTGGCTCACCAGCCACGGTGGGTGAGAAGGTGGCTGCCGCGCTGGTGGGCACGTTCCTGGGCATTTTGCTTTGCTACGGTGTGGTTGGCCCGCTGGCTGCACGCCTGGAAGGTATGGGCGAAGCCCAAACGCAATACCTGCAAGTACTGCGGACATCGCTAGTGGCGTACGCGCGGGGAGCCTCTCCGCTGCTGGCCATCGAATTCGGCCGCCGCTCCATTCCAGTGGAGTGCCGGCCGGACTTTATCGCCATGGAAACGACCATCCGTCAGGACGCCCGCGTCCCACCGGTGCCTCCGCCGCCGGGCCAAGAGGAGCATGCCGAAGCTGACGTTACCGCCTGAGGCCCCCGGTCTGGCCCCGCCGCCGGTCCGCCGCTACTACCCGGAGCGGAGGCATCGCGGCGCTTGGAAAGTGGCCTACGCGGATTTCGTGACTGCGCTCATGGCCCTGTTCATCGTGCTTTGGATGATGAACGCCAGCGGCAGCGTCAAGCGATCCATCCAGGGTTACTTCAACGATCCGCGCGAGTATGCCAGGAGGCTGAGCGGAGGAGTCGGGAAATCCATAGAAGCCCAGCGGAACGATCAGAAGAAGGTCGAGGATCTGCAGGGCCGCATCGAGCAGGCGCTACGGCAGATGCCGGAGTTCCAAAAGATCAGCAAGAACATCATCCTCAGCATGACCAGCGAAGGGTTAAGGATCGATCTGCTCGAAAACGAGCAAGGCATGTTCTTCGTCACGGGCAGCCCGGCTCCTTCGCGATTCGGCGAGCGGCTCATCCAAGTTCTGGCCGGGGAGTTGAGCAGGATGCCCAACAGCCTGGTGATTGAGGGACACACCGACGCCCGGCCATTTCGCAATACGACGGTCGCGAGCGGCTATTCCAATTGGGAGCTGGCAGCCGACCGCGCCAACGCCGCCCGCCGATTGTTACATGGCGATGGGGTGCGCCCCGAGCAGGTGGTCGAGATGCGCGGTTTTGCCGACCAGCGGTTGCTCAATCCGGCCGATCCCAACGATCCGCGCAACCGGCGCATTTCCGTGGTGGTCAAGTTTCAAAACGGGGAAAAATGAGAGAAAGCGCCAGTATAGCTTCACTCGGGCGGCTTCTCTCGCGGGGAAATCGTCAAGACGAATTCGCCGGTGTTATCGCTCAGAAGGAGTTGCGGGATATTGGATGGCCGGAACGCCTCGTTAGAACGGGCCAAGCTCGACGACCCAGGCGAAGTTAGAAGACGATAGTAGTCCCTCGATAGCACGTGGGGAGATCTCTCTGAGATTACGGCATCGTTCACCATGCAAACGAGGAAGCCCGCCCTGCTAAAGATATACACACCGGATCGTCGGGGCAGCGGGATGATGTCCTGCAGCCTCACTCCGGACTCAGCCCATGGGTCATCCTGGTCTATATCCGGAGGGGGGTCCGGATGAGTTGCGCACAACGTGACTCCCCAAGATCTCTCCGGAACCATCTTAAGGTCGTCGGCAAACTCGGTGCTGGTTTCATCACCCTCGGGAAATATCCACGCGCGGAACGCATTAGTGGACCGAGGTTGAAAAACATCTGGAGGGGGCAGAGAACGATCGCGGTTGAGAAATCTCAGGAGCTCCGCTTCCTGATCCCGAGCTAAGCTGATCCGTCCGGCCACTGTGATTCTTACACTTTCCCCTGCTTGTATCAGAACCCCTGTGTTCTGCCATCCGGCGTTGGCCTGAACCCTGAAGGTATGGACGACAGGTCTGTATGCCCAATAGGCAATTGCCGCGAGTGCTACCGCAGGAGCAACAGCCCAAACTATCCGAACTCTGAGAAGAACTTTCACCTTAGCCAGGGCAATCCGAACGACGAGCTGAAGGCCTCTCGCCTCTGGTCTGTTAACGTCAGCGGCATCAGCCTTGCGGTGCTGTTGGATCGAAACGAGCGCATCGCGAATCTCAGGAATTGACCACCGATCTTCCGGTTTGGGGGCGAGACACTTGCTCAGCACCACCTCGAAGTCACGCGGCTCGACCGAGAATCCTTTCGAATCGATGCGTCTCCCGGTTAGCAAAATGTGGAGGATCTGGCCGAAGGCATAGATGTCCGTCCGTTTGTCTACAGGTTTACCCTTGCGCTGTTCCGGCGACATGTAGGCCGGAGTGCCGACTACCCGTCCCTCCGGCGTGAGAGAAGCCTCGTCCTGCGCCGTATCCTTTGCCAGTCCGAAATCCAGAACTTTTACACCGCGCTTCGTGACCAGGATGTTGGCGGGCTTCAGGTCGCGGTGTACGATGCCCTGCTGATGGGCGTAATCGAGCGCGTCGAGAATTTGAAGTGCATACTCAATGGCTTGATCGGGCGGCAGCGGCCCTTGGAGCCGCTCACCGTGGATATATTCCATTACCAAATAGTTCGGGCCGACATCGTACAACGTGCAGATATTCGGATGGTTGAGCGCTGCCACGGTGCGGGCCTCGCGAGTGAAGCGTTCGGAGAAGGAGTCTGGGACAACCTTGATGGCGACGGTGCGGTTTACGCGCGTATCCGTCGCTTTGTAGACTTCACCCTGGCCGCCCTTGGCAATGAGTGAAACGATCTCGTATGGGCCGAGCTTCGTTCCGGGTGGCGGAGGGAGAGAAACCGTCCTGGAATCCGCGTCCACAGCTCACCGGAATCACTCTATCACAGGCGGCAACGCGGCCGACGCTCCAGGTCAGCGTCGGCAATCATTGCCGATCACGCCACTCTGCTCGATCCACTATCATTGCTGAGCGGAGAAATCGGCGTAGCGGCCGCCTGCCGAAGGGTGACACACTGGCAGAAGCCGCCAGGGCTCCATGAAAGCCGCCGTCTATCGCCGCTACGGACCTCCGGAAGTCGTCCAAATCGAGGAAGTCGAAAAGCCGGTTCCCAAGGATAATGAAGTTCTCGTTCGCATTCATGCGACGACGGTGTGCGCAGCCGACTGGAGGATCCGCAAGGCCGATCCCTTCATCATCCGTTTCATGAACGGTTTTGGGCGGCCAAAGAAAACCATCATCTTGGGGATGGAGTTCGCCGGCACCATCGATTCCGTGGGCAAGTCCGTGACCCGGTTTGGCGCAGGCGACCAAGTATTCGGTTCCACCGGGTTCGGCGCCCATGCCGAGTACGTGTGTGTACGGGAAGACGGCAACTTATCGATCAAGCCGGTTAACATGCCGCTGGAGGAAGCGGCGGCCGTGTCGTTTGGCGGGATTTCCGCGCTGCATTTTCTGAGGAGCGCCAAGATCCAGGCGGGACAGAAGGTGCTCATTTACGGCGCGTCCGGCAGCGTCGGTGTGTTCGCAGTGCAGCTGGCGAAGCATTTCGGGGCGCACGTCACCGGCGTATCCAGCACAGCGAATCTGGATTTGGTGAAGTCTCTCGGTGCGGATGAGGTGGTCGACTACGCCCGGGAAGACTTCTCAAAAGCCGGCCGGGTTTATGACATCGTCTTCGATACGGTGGGCAAAGGCGGCGTTCGCCGCAGCCTCCGATCGCTCAAGCGGGGCGGCGTCTATGTTCGGGAGGACCCTGCCTGGTTCCTGCTTTCGATACCTCTTGGGATGTGGACTTCCATCACGGGCGCCGCGAAATTGGCGGGCGGGGTGGCGCGCGTCGCCGCTGGAGACCGCGAGTTTCTCAAAGGGCTGATCGAGGCCGGGAAGCTCCGGACCGTGATTGGCAGGCGCTATCCGTTCGAGCAAATTGCGGAGGCGCACCGGTACGCGGAGGCCGGACACAAGCAGGGCAACGTCGTGGTCGTGGTGGAGCCGGGGAGCCGATAGGCCGGCCGGGCGAGATCGGTCAATCCGACGGAGCGACAAACGCGCGGTGCCAGTGCCCTGGAGCTGGCCTAGCCGCGCGGCGGAATCAGCTTGACGGGAAGGTCTACTTGCCTTCGATATGGCGTATGTCTTTCTCGTTTTCGGCGCAGGAGTATTCGAGCAGATCGCTGTCGGGAAGCAGGTGCTGTTTCAACTGGACGGTGAACGGCCTGGTATACGTCTTAGGGTCGTCAATCGTAAGCTGCACTTGCATATCACCGATGTTGAGGCGGTGAAATCGCTCAGTCAGATGCAGGGCATCGCTGTGGGTGTGGCCCCGCGCATCCAACCAACCCCGGTCATTAAAGCCAACGGTCTCGACCACCAGCGAGTCGCCCTCCCACTTGCCGATCGAGTATCCCAGCCAGGAGGGCTGCGGATCGTCGGGCAGTTTGCGGCCGTCGGTAAACACTTGGCGGAAGGTCGTGTCTCTTTCGTAGAGCAGCATTGTCAAGCCGCGCGTTTGGACAATTTTGTAGGGCGCCGGGGCGGTTTCCACAAGCGGCAGGCCTTCCGGAAGACAGTGCTGGATCGGGGATTCCTTGCTGAAGGCCTGCGCGCGCTGCTCGAATAAAGCCGCTTCAGCAGGCCGGAGCGGCGCGTCTTCCGGTTTGAAGTCGGAGAAGATATTCAGGAAGTACTGCGAGGGAGCTTCTTCGCCCGCGCCATTGGTGGCTCCCGGGATGTAGCGTTCCAGGATCTCGGGTGGGGCGCTCTCCGTCTGCCAAAGCCCGGAGAGGTCGGGTCTTCCATCGGCTCCGCGCGGCGCTTTTGCGGAAAGGTTTGGCTTGCCATCGGCGGTTCGCGGAATGCCGGGAGTCCGATGGTTTAACCACTGGGCGTGTACGAAGACCGGTGTGGCTGCCAGAGCGGCCAGAATCAGCCAGCGAGTCACAGCTTGAACAACTCCCGCAGCCGCTTGGTTTGCACGCGGCTCACCGGGACCTCGGTGTGCTTCTTGTCGTCCATGCGGAGCTGGTAGCTGGATTTGAACCACGGCACCACTTCTTTAATCCGGTTGATGTTGACCAGATAGGAGCGGTGCACGCGCCAGAACATGTCGCGATCGAGGTTGGCCTGCAGATCTTCGATGGTGCGGTAATTGGATTGGCCTTCCAGGTTGGTGGTCACCAGGGTGATCAGGCCGTTGTCAATGGTGGCGTAGATCACTTCGTTGGCGTCCACGATAAAGTTGCGGCTGTTGGCCCGCACCAGCAGCTTGCTGCGCGGCGCCGCCACCGGCTTGGCAGCCGTTCCGCCGCCTGCGGAGATAGCCGGGTTCTTCTTTTCCTGGATGCCCCGCCGGGCGCGCTCGATGGTTTCGGCCAGCCGGACGCGGTCCACCGGTTTCAGCAGGTAGTCGAGGGCTTCCAGACGAAACGCTTCCACGGCGTGCTGGTCGTAGGCTGTCACGAAAACGAAATACGGCAGGTCGGCGCCCGTTTCGCGCAGCCGCCGCACCACCCCGATCCCGTCCAAGCCCGGCATATGGACATCCAGAAACACCAGCTCGGGCTCTATTTTCCGGACCAGATCCAAGGCTTCCAGGCCATTGGAAGCGGTTGCAATTACTTCTACTTCCGGGAAATCTTTCAAGAGATAGGAGAGCTCGTCACAAGCCAGCTGCTCGTCGTCGACAACCATAGCCGTAAGGGTGGCGGTCGCACGTTCTCGCATGGAGTTGGTATTATAACATTTCACTCTGAAAGGGAGGCCCGATCTTGCCCAGCAAAGACTCCGTTCCAATTGCGCCCGCTGATGGAAAATTAGGCGTGCTGATTCCCGGCATGGGCGCGGTGACTACTACGTTCATGGCGGGCCTGGAGGCCATCAAGCGCGGGCTCGGCAAACCGATTGGCTCCCTAACTCAGTTGGGAACGATTCGCCTCGGTAAGCGCACCGAAGGCCGCAGTCCGGCCCTGCGCGACTTCCTGCCGCTGGCAAAGCTGGAAGACATCGTAGTAGGCGCCTGGGATATTTTTGCGGACAACGCCTATGAAGCCGCAGTCAAAGCCGGCGTACTCGATATGCCGTTGCTCGAGAAGCTGAAGGAACCTCTTTCGGCAATCCAGCCCATGAAAGCGGTATTCGACCGCGACTTTGTCAAACGGCTGGATGGTCCGAACGTGAAACCGCCGGGATCGAAAATGGACCACGCCGAGATGATCATGGATGACATCCGGCAGTTTCAGAAGCGGACCCGCGTAGCGCGCACCACCATGATCTGGTGCGCTTCCACCGAGGTATTCCACCAGGCCGCTCCCGTCCACGCCAGCTTGAAAGACTTTGAGTGCGGGTTGCAAAAGAACGACCCGGAGATTTCACCCAGCCAGATCTATGCCTACGCCGCGCTGAAGTCCGGCGTTCCCTACGCCAATGGCGCGCCGCATATGACCACGGACACGCCGGCGCTGCTCGAGTTGGCGCGCCAGATGAACCTGCCGGTGGCGGGCAAGGATTTCAAGAGCGGCCAGACGTTCATGAAGACTCTGATTGCGCCCGGCCTGAAGTCCCGGTTATTGGGACTCAACGGGTGGTTTTCCACGAATATCCTGGGAAATCGCGATGGGGAAGTACTGGACGATCCAGGATCTTTCCGGTCGAAAGAGGTCAGCAAGTCATCGGCTTTAGAATACATTCTGCAAGGAAAGCTTTACCCCGATCTGTACGGCGACTTCTACCACAAAGTGCGCATTGAGTACTATCCCCCGCGGGGAGATGCCAAGGAGGGGTGGGACAACATCGACATTTTCGGCTGGCTCGGCTATCCGATGCAGATCAAGATCGATTTCTTGTGCCGCGATTCGATCCTGGCGGCTCCGCTGGTGCTGGACATCGTGCTGTTCATGGACTTAGCGCAGCGGGCCGGGATGCGTGGCATCCAGGAGTGGCTGTCATTCTATTTCAAGGCCCCTATGCATGCGCCTGAAGTCTACCCCGAACACGACATTTTTATCCAGCTCATGAAGCTGAAAAACACCCTGCGCTGGATGAAGGGGGAGGACTTGATCACGCACTTGGGCCTGGAATATTACGATTAATCGCAGTATCTTTTGGTAGACGTGCCTTTTGCGGGGTGAATCGGTTCACCCGGCCATAACGTCAGATTCTCTAGGAGAGGTATGAAAGTATTGGTCATCGGGGGAACGCTCTTCATTGGGCGTCTCCTGGTGGAAGAGTTAGTGAAGGCGGGCCACGATGTGGCGATTCTGCACCGCAAGCCCAAGCACGACTTAGGGCGGCGTGTGGAGAATCTGGTCGGCGACCGGAACGATGCCGGTTCTCTTGGTGAGGCTTTGGCGGGCCGCCGCTTCGAAGCTGTTTACGACAACGTGTACGACTGGGAGCGTGGCACGAGCGCCGTACAAGTGGAGGCTACCGTGCGTGCTTGTGGCGGCACGCGTCTCAGCCGCTACATTTTCATGTCCAGCGTGGCGGCCTACGGGGATGGATTGAACCACAAAGAGAGCGATCCGCTGGCGCCAGATTATCATTCGAATCCGTATATTCGTCACAAAGCCAGCACGGAACGGCGGCTTTTCCGCATGCACGCCCAAACGGGTTTACCGGTGGTCACCTTCCGGCCGCCGTTTATCTACGGTGCGGGGAATCCCTTTTATCGCGAACAGTTTTTCTGGGACCGCTTGCGTGCCGGCCGCCCCGTCATCATTCCGGGTGATGGCCACCGTTTGATGCAGTTCGTGTACGTGCACGACCTGGTGCACGCGATGGTGCGCGCGCTAGAGGAGCCGCGGGCAGTGGGCGAAGCGTTCAACATTGGCGACCCCAAGCCGCTCACCCAATTCGAACTAGTGGAGAAGCTAGCGAAGGTGGCAGGCGTGGATCCAACCCTGGTGCGCGTGCCGCGCGACGTGATCGCACATGCCGGGGGCAACGCGATCGACGAACCATACTATTTCGGTGAGTACTTCGACTTACCTCCCATCACGGAAAACATCGGGAAGGTCACGCGCGTTCTCAAAATGAAGTTGACTCCTTTCGAGACCGGGCTGAAGGAGACCTACCGGTGGTACACGCGGAACCACAAGCCTCGCACCGCTAGCTTTGACTTCGACGACCGGGTTCTGGCGATGGCGAAGACGGGGTCGCCGGCTAGCGTGTAAGAGACAAACCTATGGACCAAGAAACCAGGGAGCAATTCCAGGCGATTCAAGAGCAGTTCCAATCCATGACGACGTTGATCGTCAACGTGAAGGAATCGCTGGAACGGGAAATCAGCAGTGTCGGCGAACGCGTCGACCGGATGTCCGCGCCTCTGGACAAGATTGCGGCAGGCGCCCATTACGTGACCCGCCTCGTCGAATGGTCCGAAAAGCAGGACACTTTTCAGGCAGACATCCTGGCGCGTGTACAGAAGCTCGAATCGCGCGTCGACAAGATCCAGGGAAACGGCAAGTAGTTCAGTTCAGGAAATAAGTCCGGTAGAGCGTATCGCGTTGCTTGGGAATGAATCCGGCATCGCGGATCAGGCGCCGCAGCTCTTCTTCACTGGCGCGGTGGTGCGTGCCGGCCGCAGATACCACGTTCTCTTCAATCATGATGCTGCCGACGTCGTTGCCCCCAAAGCGCAGTCCCATCTGGCACGTCTTGAGGCCTGGCGTCACCCACGAAGATTGAATGTGCTCGATGTTGTCGAGAAAGATCCGGGAAATCGCCAGCATCTGCAGGTATTCGACGGCCGTCGCTTCTTCCTTGATGAAGTTGCCTAGCGACGTGTTCTCCCGTTGGAACGGCCACGGGATGAAGGCGGTGAAACCGCCGGTCTCCTCTTGAAGGTTGCGCACGAGCTCCAGATGGTTCATGCGCTGATCGAAAGTCTCACCGCAGCCGAACATCATGGTCGCCGTCGTCCGCATGCCGAGTTGGTGCGCGGTGCGATGGACATCCACCCATTCCTGGACATTGCACTTCAGCCGGCTGATCCGCTGGCGGACGGCATCATCCAGAATTTCGGCGCCGCCACCGGGTATCGAATCGAGCCCGGCATCGCGCAAACGTGCGATGGTGTCACGCAGGCTCAGCCCGCTGACCTCCGCGATGTTGGTGACCTCGGGCGCGGAGAGGGCGTGAAGGTGAATGGTGAAGCGCTGCTTGATGCTGCGGAACAGGTCTTCGTACCACTCGATTTTGAGGTCGGGATGCAGCCCGCCCTGCATCAGAACGCCGGTACCGCCCAGGTCGATGGTTTCCTGGATTTTGCCGAAGATCACATCTTTCGAAAGGATGTAGCCTTCCGGATGGCCCATGGGCCGATAAAACGCGCAGAAGGTGCAATACTCGGTGCAGAAGTTGGTGTAATTGATGTTGCGATCGATGATGTAGGTGACAATTCCTTCGGGATGCCACTTGCGGCGAACCGCGTCGGCCTCCATCCCGATGCCGATCAAGTCATCGGACCGAAACAAATCGAGCGCTTCTTCGCAGGTGATCATTCCCTACAAGATAACAAACGAGCGGTGGTCACCGAGCGGCGCTGCGGAAATCGGAGGAGACTGTAACCATGAGCGACTCTTACACGTTCTTCGCCAACCTTGAGGCAGAAGTGCAGATTCCGGCCAAAGGGATTCTGAGCCGCACGCTGTATAACGACGATCACGTGAAAGTAGTGCTCTTCGGTTTTGACGAAGGGCAGGAGCTTTCGGCCCACACCGCGCCCATGGCCGCATCGCTTCATTTCATCAAAGGAGAGGCGCAGTTGACGGTTGGCAGAGATGTGCACGAAGTGAAGGCGGGCGCCTTGGTTCACATGTCGCCGCGGGTAGAGCACGGAATCGTGGCAAGAACGCCGGTGGTCATGCTTCTTTCGATGTATAAACAGGCGCGCGATGTATAAAGAGGCGCGGAGGTCGAGAGGAGGGTCGGGCGGTTAAGCGCCCATCGCCAGGGTTTCGTGTTGCAGTTCCTTGACGAAGAGGTAAAACTCGAAAAGCGGTTTGGATTCACCCTTGCCCCATCGGTTCACGCGCCACTTGGCACGCAGGTGTTTCACATCGGGGTGTCCGGTGAGATCGAGCACATTCTGATAGGTGCCGCAATAGAACTTCTGTGGAAAAGATATGAGCGGTTCGGCGCCCCATTCGGTTCCGTCGGCAGAGCCCCAAACCGAAATCTCCAGGCTTTCTTGTTCGATGGTTCGCGTAATGCCGAGGGTGAGCATGAGCACGCCACCCTGATGGTTGCCGAGGCTGACATCGAGTCCGGCACCGGCTTCGCGGATGGTAGATTCGGGAATGAGAAACTCCGGAAGCATCAGATCTTTATCCTGCCCGGATAAAATCCAGCGCACTTAGTACCCTCGTCTGCAACTGTGCCGGGCTGTTTTTAGGTTCGCACATTTCTCATCAAAACAAAAGCGGATTTTTCGACCCGCCGCTCCGGAATGTGCAAAAAGGCGCGCTCCAGAAACTGTCCCGGCCCCGATTTTTCAATGAGATGAGTGACGAGCGTCGGTATCCGCAAACGTCGAATCGGGTAAGATCCTTCGCCTCTTCAGCAGTTCACATGGGCCGCCTTACTGGAGTTCCACGCAGCGACTAACCTTCGATAGTACTGGCGTTCTAGAAGGCCCGGCCACTGTAAAGCCTTCGATAAATGTCCGCATTGCGCAGAACGGCTTGCACGTAGTCGCGGGTCTCGGTGAAGGGGATCGATTCGACAAATTCGGCCGGCTCGCGGTACATTTTCCAGCTCACCCACTCGGCCGCCCGGTTGGGGCCGGCATTGTACGAAGCCAGCGTCTGCTCGAGGTTGCCACCGTTATCATCCAGCATGGATCGCAGTACGGTCGTGCCGATTTTCAAGTTGGTCACCGGTTCAAACAGCACGCGATTGGTAAAGCGCAACACTCCCGCGCGTTGTGCGTACAACTTTCCGGTGGACGGGCGAACTTGAGTCAACCCGTAAGCGTTGGCGCGCGAGAGCGCTTGCGGGTTGAACTCCGATTCCTGTCGAATGAGACCCGCCACCAGATACGGATCGAGATCGTGGGCGCGCGCGTTGGCCACCAGCGCTCCACGGTACGGCAGCGGAAACAGGAGTTCCCAATATTTCATGGGCGCGCGATCGAGCGGCAGGTTGAGATAGTCCGACGAGAGCGATTTCATCATGTGCAGACCCTGGTAGGGAGCATCGGCGGCCGAGGCCATTTCCATTGCCAGGAGCGCGGGTTGACCGTCGGTGCGCGCGCCGAAGCGAAGTTCGGAGTCGGCTAAATCGTTCAAGCCCGCTGTTCGCAACAAGCGCGAACGTTCGATGCGCAGCGTGGTGGCGCCGGTGGCAGAGGCCGGCACCGGCTTGGCTTCCGGCCAGCGGAGTGTCTCCAGGAAGGCAGCCGCTTCCGCGGAGGGCTGGGCCGAGCGGATCTCGGAACGCTCCAGGCGATTCCGCGCCAACAATCCGTAATACGTGTTGGGGAGCATCTGGCTCAGCCGGGAATAAAAGGTACTGGCGGCGCCCAGATCGTTGTTGGCTTCCGCGCTCCGGGCCAGGAAGTAGAGCGCTGCCCCAGCCGTAGCGTGGCCGGGATACTGGCGCAGATGTTCGCGTAGTAAGTCGTCCGCGTCATTGGCATGCTGCAGGTAAGCCTGGAAGGTGACCCGCCAGTGGCTGACGGCAGCCTGCGCTTCGCCCGGAAAATCCTGGTAAACGGCGCGGTAGAGCGGAATGTAATCGCCGGGGCGGTTGGCGGCCAGAAAATGACTGGCCACTGCAGTGAGCGCGCGGAGACGCCATGGCGACCGCGGGTACGTGGTCTTCAAGCGCTCGAGCGCGCCGAGCATTTCATCGTCGTCCGTCAGCCGGCGCGCGCATTCCTCGAGGTAGAACAGGCGCTCGGCGTCGGCTTCCGGTTCCATCAATTCGAGGCCGCGCAAATAGGGGTAGGCATTCGCCGTGTTTCCGGCGCGGAAGTCGGTCACACCCAGGCGCACACGAGCCTGTTCCCGCGCGAGGCCGGGCAGTTCGATGGCGAGCTCCTGATAAGCCGCGCGCGCATCTGGGAACTCACCGGCTTCGAGCAGGCGGTCGGCCCGCTGCAGCTTCTGTGCGGCGAGCGGCTGCGGATAGGCAGGTCCCATGCTCTGCTGGAGCTCGATCAAAGCGGCCGCCGCCCGCCCGGCGGGATCCCCGGAGACGTAGCGGAAGTACACGCGCTGGTAGAAGTCGGCGGCGTGTGCCGGATCGCCCGCGGCCAGGCAGGCATCCGCCAGGACCACATCGCCTTCCGGTTGCGGCAACTCGGCATAATGCTCGCGCAACCGGCGTACGGCCTCGGCTGGATTGGTGGTCTTCAGCGCCCGGCCTTCGAGCAGCCATGCTCTGCCCGCAAGGGGCGAAAGGGCGGGGGGATGTGCCGCTGCCAGTTCCTGTTCGACGCCGGCCAGCTCGTTCGATTCCACGCGCGAGGCCGCTTCGTAATAGGCGACGTAGTCGGCGATTTTGGGCAGCTTCCCGCCCACCTTATTGAGATCGGTCAAAGCCGCGGCGTAGTTCTGCTGTTCGTAGGCGATGACACCCAGCGCGAGGCGGGCCAGGGCGCCGCTGGGCTCGTGGGCGTGCGTGTCGGCATATGCTTCCACCGCCGCGCGCCGGGCGGGGGTGGGCGATTCCCGCTCAGCCCGGACCAATGCGGCGAGCGTCGGCGGAGCGTTCTTGGCAGAGGTAGCCTCGAGGTGCCAGGCTACCAGCGCCAGCCCCACGAGGCTAAAGCAGGGGACCGGGATAATCCTTGCCGAGAACTTCCGGATCGTCATGGGCCAAGGTTCGTAGCAATTCGAGGTGGAGGTAATCCACCATGCTGGGACAAGTGAAGAAAGACTTGCGGAACGACTCGCGTCCGCGATCGATGCGCTCGCGCAGAGCTCCATAGAGATCGCCACGCGCGCGGCCGGATTGCACCGCTTCGGTCTCGTACAACCGCATCTCGGCAACCTGGACCCGAGCGAAGCGCTGCGCACGCAGGTGCAGCCGCTGGTCTTCGGCGGGAAGGGTGTCCCAAGCGGAGGGTGTAGGCACTTCCGAGCCGGAGATACCCACCAGGCCGGTGGGCGCCGGTAGTCCGGACCAAACGGCCGCAGCTAACTGAGTCAGCAATTCGAGCGCGGAACCGGGCGCGGCTCCCCAGGCACACAAGATCGCCGGCACGCGATCGCCCGCTGTCAGGGGAAACAGGAAAAGACGTCCGTCGTCATTCTGGCCCGCGAAGGTAGCCAACTGCTCGGACACCTCCGTCGCGGTAGCGATGGTGGTAACCGGGTCGCGGGTCTCTTGAGCTTCCCTTAAGGCCGCCGCCGATGCCAGAGGGATCTCCAATTGACCGACCGCTTCGGCGCGGTCCGGCGGGACTCCCCGCGCGTGCTCGCCGCGCGCCACACCTTTGCCGATGCTGAGCAGCACCGCCCCGTTGGCGAACATGCCCGCCAGTTCGACCAAAGTAGCGCCCAGTTCGCTGCGGTCACTGCTTTGCCGCATCCGCCTCACGGCTTGATTCAGGAAATCGGCGAACTCGAGGCGCGCGCGGTCCCGGGCATCGGCCGAAACCTGAGCCGTCAGCGCGTCCACTTGTTGCTGGACTTCGGCGGAGACTTGCGCCGAGAGCTGTGCGTCAAACAGCTCTTCCAATTCCCGGACCAGTTTCGAGAGACGGCCCTCCAGGATCTCTCGCACCGGGGTAAGAGGGGCACTCGGAGCCATTTCGTTAACCTCATTCTAGCAAGCGGCCCCGTCCGGAAGCCGCATTTACGTAGAATCTGGTTTATGGAAAACCTTTCCGGAAAAGTTGCTGTAGTAACGGGTGGAACGCGTGGAATTGGCCGCGCCATCGCGGAGCGTTTGCTCAAAGAAGGCGTGCGCGTGGCCATCTGCGGGCGAACACGCGAGTCGGTGGATCGAGCTTTGGGTTCGATCGACCGGGCTGGCGGCGAACTGTTCGCCGAGGCGGCCGACGTGAGCAAGGCCGCAGATGCCGCCCGCTTCTTTCAAGCTGTGGACACGCGCTTCGGCGGCTTGGACATTCTGGTGAATAACGCGGGCCAAGGCGTGTTCCGCAAGGTCGGGGAAATGTCACCGGAAGACTGGCACCGGAACATTGATCTGAATCTCAGCGGCGCCTTTTACTGTTCGCGCGAGGCTTTGGCTCGCTTTCGCGCGCGCGGTGGAGGGTATATCGTGAACATCTCCAGCCTGGCCGGCAAGAACGCATTTAGCGGCGGGGCCGGTTACAACGCGTCGAAATTTGGACTCAACGGATTCACCGAGGCCTTGATGCTCGACCATCGCTATGACAATGTACGGGTCAGCAGTATCATGCCGGGGAGCGTCGACACGGGATTCTCCGGGGGACCCAGCAATCGCAGCGGCGATACCTCCTGGATGATTGCGCCGGACGATGTTGCCGACGCCGTAACATTCGTGTTGCGCATGCCGGCCCGGACCATGGTGAGCGCGCTCGAAATGCGCCCGTCCCGCCCCAAGAAGTGAACGACCGGACGGGACCGGGCTGTAAGGCCTGTTTACAAAGACTTACGAATAGTCTTCGCGGTGGCACTTCAATTGCCTAATGAAGGGTGATGATGAGCACATTGGAAATTGGGAGTCGAGTGGCTGGTGAGCTTTCGCTCTTTACTACCAGTTTCGCCGCGGTTGTCGAGGATATCTAGCGGCATCCAATCCTGAACGCAGTCGGATCGAAATACGGCCTTTAGACATTTCCAGTCAGAAGGCGAAGGAGAAGTGTGTGGGAAACCTATTACGCTGTCTGAATACTCCAGGGGGGCACATCGTGGTGTGCGTCTTTCTAGTTTGTTTGAGTCTGCTATGCATCCATCTACAGATCAAGAAAGCCGAGGACGTTCTGGCGATGGCTCTAGCGGCGCTCTTGGCTTTGTTGAGCCGCCGAGCGAACGAGAACCGGCTGGATTCCTGAGGACGAAAACATGGCATCGGCTCCTTTCGTCTGGTTTCGAGTGTGGGAGCGAGAAGTGATCGACCGCACCAGGAACCGGGTTTACACAAGCTTACGAATCCGTTTTCGCGGCGGCACGTCAATTGCAGTAGAAGAGGTTGATGACGACCTCGAAGGTACTGGGAATCGAGAAAGGGAGGCGGGATATGGGGCGGCTCATGAAGATGTTGGATCCGTTGCAGACAGGGTCGGAAGCGGAAAGACTCGAGGCCGACCTCCGCAAGCGCATCGTTGGCCAGGACGAGGCCATCGAACAGATTGTCAGCACCTATCAAACCTACCTCGCCGGGATGTGCAGCCCCGGAAGGCCGGTCGGCAATCTACTGTTTCTGGGGCCAACCGGCGCCGGAAAAACCCGGCTGGTGGAGGCGACTGCCGAGAGTCTTGCAGGTGATTGCCGGGCCGTTGTGAAGATTGACTGTGGCGAGTTTCAGCATAGCCACGAGATCGCGAAGCTGATCGGCTCGCCACCGGGATATCTCGGGCATCGCGAGACGCATCCGCTGCTAAGCCAGGAAACGCTCAATCAGTATCACACCGAGCGGATGAAATTGAGCTTTGTCTTATTTGATGAAATCGAGAAGGCCAGCGATGCACTCTGGAATCTGCTATTGGGCATCCTGGACAAAGCCACGCTCACGCTGGGCGATAACCGCCGCGTGGATTTTTCGCAGGCGCTGATCTTCATGACGAGCAATTTGGGCGCCGGTGAAATGAATTCCATTCTGCGGCCAAACCTGGGGTTCGCCGCCCGGGACACGGAGCGCCGCCGGCTCACGGCGGTGGTCGATGACAAGCTGACCGAGAAGATTGCGCGCGCCGGAGTGGAAGCCGCGCGCAGGAAATTCTCGCCCGAGTTCATGAATCGAATCGACAAGACCGTGGTCTTCCGGCCACTGGGAGACGCGGAACTCCGCAAGATCCTGACGATCGAACTGAACATGATACAGCAGCGTCTTTTCGAGACATCGCACAAGACGCCCTTCGTGTTTACCGTCACGGCCAGCGCTCAGGACTATCTGTTGCGCGAGGGAACGGACCTCAAATACGGAGCTCGTCACCTGAAACGCGCGCTCGAGCGCCACCTGGTGCATCCGCTCTCCAATCTAATGGCCACCGATCAGGTTCACGGTGGGGATCTGGTCTCAGTGGATTACGATCCCGTAGCCGGGCGATTGACGTTCTGCATTGATGCGGAGGACTTGCCGGCGGGCCAAATGGCGGAAATGGCCGGGATAACGTCGCTGGCGGCGGTAGGCGCTTCCGCGACCACCATGGCCGCGATACAACCGCGAGTCATCAACGCGCGGAGTACCAAGCGTCCGGCGTAAGGGCTCCGGCCAACCAAGGGCAGCAAGCAGGGCAGCCGTTCCGGCTGCCCGGCAGGTAATGATACAATTCGGCCTGCCAGGTGAAACTACCAGCCGAAAAACAAGACTCGCGGCTCATGCGCGCGATGTTCCACACGATCGCGCCCCGCTACGATTTCATCACGCGGGCCTTTTCGTACGGCATGGACCGGCGCTGGAAACGAGCCGGGGTGGAAGACGCGCGTCTGCCGGCCGACGCCGTGATTTTGGATCTCGCCTCGGGCACCGGCGATTTCTCGGCGCTCGTTAGCCGAGCTCATCCGGAATCGAAAGCCATCGCGCTCGATCTCACCGAGCGCATGCTGCGGTTGGCCCGGCAGCGCGGTGTAGAGCGCACGGTTTGCGCGGATGCCGGCGTACTTCCTTTTCCCGACCACTCCTTCGATTGCGTTTTCATCGGCTACGGATTGCGCAATTTCGGCAACCTGGCGAAGGCTCTGGCGGAGATCGAGCGCGTCACGCGGCCCGGTGGCCTGCTGGTAAGTCTCGATTTTTTCCTGCCGGCCAGCCGTTTTTTGCGCCGTTTGTACCTCGGCTATCTCTACGCGCAAGGCGCTTTCTGGGGGCTCCTGCTGCACGGGCGGGCGCGCACGTACACCTATATACCCGATTCGCTGCGCAGCTTTGTTTCGATTGACGATTTTTCGACTCTTCTCAAGACCGTTGGCTACCGCCAAGTGGAGGCGCGCCGGTTCATTCTGGGAGGCATTGGTCTCCACCGGGCGGCCAAGCCATGACACCAGTCGAGAAACATCAGCCGGGTGAGAAGCCGCCGGTCGCCGCCACCGACCACAAGGCTGCCGTACTCGCCGGCTATCTGGGTTGGACCCTCGACGCGTTCGACTATTTCCTGGTGGTGTTCTGCCTCACCGCCATCGGCCGCGAGTTCCACGTCTCGGACGCCTCCATGGCGCTGTCGCTCACCATTACGCTGGCGTTCCGGCCGGTGGGCGCGTTCTTGTTTGGGCTCATGGCCGACCGCTACGGCCGCCGCCTGCCGCTGATGATCGATCTGGTTTTCTACTCGGTGGTGGAAGTGCTTTCCGGACTGGCGCCCAATTACACCACCTTCATGTTGCTCCGCGCGCTCTTCGGGATCGGGATGGGTGGTGAGTGGGGCGTGGGCGCAACATTGGCTATGGAGAAGGTGCCGCCGCGGTTGCGCGGGTTGCTCTCCGGCGTTTTGCAGCAAGGCTATGCATGCGGCAATCTGCTAGCCGCGGGCTGCTACTTTTTCCTGTTTGACCGCGTAGGCTGGCGGCCCTTGTTTTTCATCGGCGGATTGCCGGCGCTGCTGGCATTGTTTGTGCGCTTCCGCGTGAAAGAGTCGGAGGTTTGGCACCGGACGCGCCACAAGACCTGGGCGCATTTATTCAACGGGATTCTCTCGCATTGGAAGGTGTTCGCGTTCATGGTGTTTTTCATGACCACCATGAACTTCGTGTCGCACGGTACACAGGACATGTATCCGACGTTCCTCGAGCGGCAATGGCACTTTCTTCCCAAGGAGCGCGCGGCCATGACCGCCGTTGCATCCTTCGGAGCCATTATCGGCGGCACGCTGTTTGGCCTGTTCTCCGACCGCTCCGGGCGCCGGCGCGCCATGATCACGGCGTTGATGGCGGCCCTGGTGGTGATCCCGGTATGGGCCTTTGCGCCATCGATGAGGCTGCTGGTGGTGGGGGCGTTTCTGATGCAGTTCATGGTGCAGGGGGCCTGGGGAGTGATCCCCGCGCATCTGGCGGAGTTATCGCCCGATTCGGTGCGCGGTTTCATGCCCGGGTTC
>DATJAK010000070.1:0-6075 GCA_035516375.1 Bryobacteraceae bacterium | reverse complement strand
TGGGAAATCATTCTGCTGGCGCTGGCGCAAGGCCTCATCAATACCTTCGACATGCCCGCCCGCCAGGCGTTCGTGATCCAGATGGTGGGAAAACGCGAAGATCTGGGCAACGCCATCGCGCTCAACTCGTCGATGGTCAATGCCTCCCGTCTGATCGGTCCGGCCATCGCCGGCGGCGTCATCGCGTATGCCGGGGAGGGCTACTGTTTTCTGGTCGACGGCATCAGCTACATCGCCGTGATTGTTTCGTTGCTGCTGATGCACATTACGGTAGCCCAGGCGCGCGCGCCGCGGGGACCTCGCGTGTGGCAGGAGCTCCACGAAGGCTGGCGCTACGTAGTCGATTCCGTACCCATCCGCTCAATTCTCTCGATGCTCGCCTTGATGAGCCTGGTAGGGATGCCGTACACCGTGCTGATGCCCATCGTCGCATCCGACATCCTGCACGGCGGCGCGCATACCTTGGGATTCCTGATGGCGGCTTCGGGAGTCGGCGCGCTGGCGAGCGCCATCTCCCTGGTGATGCGCAAAACCGTGCTCGGCCTGGGCAAAATGATCGCCGTCTCTTCCGCGCTGTTCGGCGTTTCGCTGGCAGGCCTGGCGCTCTCGCGCTGGTTGTGGCTCTCGCTGCTCCTGATGCCGCTCACCGGTTTCGGCATGATGCAGCAGATGGCCGCCAGCAATACGATCCTGCAAACCATTGTGCACGACGAAAAACGCGGCCGTGTGATGGCCTTCTACTCCGTGTCTTTGCTGGGGATGGCGCCATTCGGCAGTCTGGTAGCTGGCGCGCTGGCAGCCCGATTCGGCGCCCCCGCGACACTCGCTTCCGGCGGCATCTTCTGCGTCATCGGAAGCATTTGGTTCGCACGCCGCTTGCCCGCGATCCGCGAACTGGTTCGCCCCATTTACCGCCAGCTCGGCATTTTGCCGGAGCTCGCCATGGGCGTGCAGCAGGCCTCGGCGCTGCAGACGCCGCCGGAGAATTAGGAGTGCGTTCACCGCGCCGAGAGAGCAGAGGGAACAACAGGTAGGGCAGACGATCGGTTTATGTCGTCTGACGATTTCGCAGACCGCGGAAAGGTGACGGTCTGCGCCACGTCGCGCCCTACGACATTTCTTAACGGACCGCGATCTGAACCTGTTTCGAAAACCGGTTCCAGCACTTGTTCCCTCCGCCCCCTCTGCGGGCCAACCTCATGGAACACCCCCAAATCCACAAACGTCACGCGCCCGCGCCAGCCTTAGTTTTCTCTGCGTCTCGGCGTCTCTGCGGTGATCAATTCTTCGAAATGCCGCAGATGCTACGCTAATAGAGATGCAATCACGCCGGAATTTCATCGGCAAAGTAGCTACCGGTCTGGCCGGCACGCTGGCCGCGTCCAACGTTTTGGGCGCCGGCGAACGCGTGCGGTTCGGCGTCATTGGCGCTGGCGCGCGCGGCACGGAACTGCTGCGCGAGGCGCTGGCCTGCCCGAATACCGAGTGCGCCGGTTTCGCCGATGTCTACGCGAAGCGCCGGGAGGAAGCCCAGGCCATCGTGCCCGGCGCTACGGCTTATCAGGATTACCGCCGCCTCCTCGACGATCGCAGCCTCGACGCCGTTCTGATTGCCACCCCGCCGCATCTGCACGCCGAGCAGTTCATCGCTTCGCTCGAAGCCGGCAAGCACGTGTACCAGGAACGCACCATGGCCTTCACGCTGGAAGACGCCAAGCGCATGCGGGCCGCCCATCAGCGTGCTGCGAACCGCGCCGTCCAGGTCGGCCATCAGAGCTGCTCATCCGGGCAGGCGGACGACGCCACAAACTTCCTGCAGCCGGAGCTGATGGGCAAGATCACCGGCATTCGGGCGCACTTCTACCGCAACACGCCGCACGGCAAACCGCAGTGGGCGCGGCCCGTCTATCCGGATATGACGCGCGACCACATCGCGTGGGATGCGTTTCTCGGCAGCGCGCCCAAACACGATTTCGACGCGAACCGTTTTCAGAATTGGCGCCTGTACTGGGACTACTCCGGCGGCAGCGTCACCGAAAACCTCAGCCCGCAACTAGCCTTTTGGTATAAGCTGCTGGGCCTCCAGATACCCGGCGCCGTCACCATGACCGGCGGCCTCTACTTGTGGAAGGATGGCCGCGAAGTGCCCGACACGATTCACGTGTCGATGGAACACCACGAGGAGATGCTCTTCGGGTGGGACTCCGGTTTCGGCAACAACCAGCTCGGAATCGCGGAAGAAGTCCTCGGCACCAACGGCTCGATTTCGCGGAGCCAGCAGATCCGGTACACGCCGCAGAAAGTGAACCGCCCCGGCGCGAACGAGATGATGGGCACGGCCCGCACGGAGCCGCGCGCCCACATGCAGAATTTCCTCGACGCCGTCCGCGGCCTGGAGGAGCCGAATTGTCCGTTTGAAGTCGGCTTCCGCGTTTCGATTGCCTGCCGTATGGCGGTGGAAAGCTACTTCGCGCAGCGCACCGTCCTGTGGGATTCGGTTCGCGAAGAGATCGTTTAAGGCGCCCGCCCCGTGGATTTCGAGTACACCCCGGAACAAATTCAGTTGCGCAAGTCGGTGCGCGAATTTGCCGAAGCCGAAATCGGTCCTCACGTCATGGAGTGGGACGAGGCGCAAACGTTCCCCCTCGAGGTCATCCGCAAACTAGGCCAGCTCGGCTACATGGGAGCCATCTTTCCCGAGGAGCTCGGCGGCGCGGGCCTCGGCTACGTCGAATACTCCATCATCATCGAAGAGCTCTCGCGGGTCGATGGGTCGGTGGGCATCATCGTGGCGGCCCACACCTCGCTTTGCTCGAACCATATTTTCAAAATGGCGAATGAAGAGCAGCGGCGGTGCTACATTCCCAAGCTTGCCTCCGGTGAATGGATTGGCTGCTGGTCGCTCACCGAACCGGAGGCGGGTTCCGACGCCGCCGGCACCCGCTCCACCGCCGTGAAAGCCGACGATGGCTGTTGGGTTTTGAATGGCGCGAAGACGTTCACCACCAACGCGCACTATGCCGATGTTTGCGTAGCCATGGCGGTGACCGATCGCGCCGCCGCCCAGCACGGCATCTCGGCGTTTCTCATTCGCAAGGGAACGCCCGGTTTCCGCACTGGCAAGAAGGAGAACAAGCTCGGCCTGCGCGCCAGCGCCACCGGCGAAGTGATCTTCGAGAACTGCCGCGCACAACTCCTCGGCAAGCAGAACGAAGGCTTCGTCGATAGCCTGAAAGTGCTCGATGGCGGCCGAATTTCGATCGCGGCCCTGGCGATCGGCATGGCCCAGGGCGCTTACGACGCGGCTCTGCGCTATTCCAAGCTGCGCAAGCAGTTCAGCCGGCCCATCTCCGAATTCCAGGCCGTCCAGTACAAGCTGGTGGATATGGCGGTCGATCTCGACGCCGCGCGCCTCCTGAACTATCGCGCGGCAACTATGATGGACCGCGGCATGCGCGTCACGCGCGAATCGTCCATGGCCAAGCTGTTCGCCTCCGAAGCGGCGGTGCGCATTGCCAATGAGGCCGTGCAGATCCACGGAGGCTACGGCTTCATCAAAGATTACCCGGTCGAGAAGTTTTACCGCGACGTGAAGCTGTGCACCATCGGCGAAGGCACCAGCGAAATCCAGCGCCTGGTGATTGCGCGGCAACTGCTCAAAAGCTGATGGCTTTCGAAGCGCGTATCCTGGCCCAGATGACCACGGCCATCGAAAACCGCGAGCCGAAAGCTCTTTCGATGCTCGACATGCTCGAACCGGGACACGCCCGCGTGGTCGGCATTACCGGACCACCCGGCGCAGGCAAGAGCACGCTCGTGGACGCCCTCGCTGGTGAGTTGCGCCGCCAGGGCAAGACCATCGCCATCCTGGCAATCGACCCAAGCAGCAGGCGCACCGGCGGCGCCCTCCTCGGCGACCGTATTCGCATGCAGCAGCATCATGCCGATCCCGGCATCTTCATCCGATCCATGGCAACCCGTGGCGAAACCGGCGGCATCGCCAGCGCTACCGCCGACGTCGCGCGCCTCATGAGCGCTTCCGGCAAAGACTACGTTCTCATCGAGACGGTCGGCGTTGGCCAGGATGAAATCGCCATCGCCGGCCTGGCGCAGGTAACCGTGGTCGTGCTCGTTCCCGGCATGGGCGACGACGTGCAAACGATCAAGGCCGGCATCATGGAGATTGCGGACATTTTCGTGATCAACAAATCCGACCTGCCCGGCGCCGACATCGTGGAGCGCGAGGTGCAGGCGATGCTGAGCCTCGTGGAAGGACCGCGGCCGCCCATCATTCGTACGATAGCCAAGGACGGAACGGGTGTAGAGGAACTATTAGCTGCAATCGACTCCGCTGCTAGTGGGGCCAGCCCTTCGGGGCTGCCGCCGCGCTTCGGCGCGGCGCACGTGACGGAAGCCCGGCGGCAAGCCGAAACCCCAGACCCCACCGCGGCCACGGGAGCCGTACTCACCCTCCGCGTCACCGACCCCACAGCCGCCGTCCAGACCCTGCGCGCCGCAGGCTTACTATTGGAACTCATCGAGGAGAGCGCATCGTGAAAGCGGAAATTGGAATCATCGGCGGCAGCGGCCTTTACCACATGCCCGGATTCAAAGCCGAGGAGGAAGTTCACAACGAGACCCCCTTCGGCCCGCCGTCCGACAACTACATACTGGGCGAACTGGCCGGCCGGCGAGTGGCGTTTCTCGCGCGGCATGGGCGCGGGCACCGCCTCTCTCCCTCGGAGCTGAATTACCGCGCCAACATTTACGGCATGAAAGCGTTGGGCGTCGAGCGCATCATTTCCCTGAGTGCTGTCGGCTCGCTCAAAGAGGAGCACCGCCCGCTCGATTTCGTCATCCCCGATCAGTTCTTCGACCGGACCCGCGGCCGCGTCTCCACTTTCTTCGGCGATGGCCTGGTGGCGCACATCAGCTTCGCCCATCCCATCTGCCCCGAACTGGCTTGGGTGGTAGCCAACGCCTGCGCCGATGCCGGTGTGCACGCCACCCAAGGCGGCACCTATCTGTGCATGGAAGGTCCTGCATTCTCGACGCGCGCGGAATCGAACCTCTATCGCAGCTGGGGCATGGACGTAATCGGCATGACGAATCTTACCGAAGCCAAGCTGGCGCGCGAAGCGGAGATCTGTTATGCCACTATCGCCATGGTCACGGATTACGATTGCTGGCACCCGGATCACGATGCCGTCACCGTGAACCAGATCATTGCCACGCTTTCGAAGAACGCCGAAAATGCATGCGCCGTAGTTGCGCACGCCGTGACCAAGATGCCCACCGAGCGTACCTGCGCGTGCGGCTCGGCGCTTTCCCACGCCATCATTACAGACCGCACGCTGGTGCCCGCGGACACGCGCCGCAGGTTGGGGATCCTGATTGACAAGTACTTCGTGTAAGCAGGTTGCCGGAGAAGTGTTGGCCCAGTGCGTGGCCGGCGACCCGCCGAAAAAGCTTCCCAGCTCGTTGCTGGAAGAGCCGTGCGCGCAGGCGCTCTTCGGAATCCTGGTGGAAGGCCTTGCGGACCGCTTCGAGCCCGCGCTCTGCGATGCCTACGCGCGGCTTTTCTCACAGGCGCTCTGCCATGCGGACGCGAGTCTGGACCCCATGTCGTTGGTCGCGCGCTACGAGCGTGTACGACAGCCTCGCCCCGTGAGTGGCCAGCCGCACCGCGTGTTCGTGCTATCCCGTGTCACGTTGGGCGCCGATGTGGCCGTCACCAGCGTGCTGCTGGCCGCCGCCAAGCTCCGCTTTCCGGGCGCCGAGATTGTGTTCGTGGGCCCCGAGAAGAACCAGGAGCTGTTCGCGGGCGACCTGCAGCTCCGGCATGCTCGTCTCGAATACCGGCGGGGCAGCCTCGCGGATCGCCTGGCCGCTGCCAACGAATTGAAGCGGCTCGTCGCCGAGGCGGGCTCCCTGGTCATCGATCCCGATTCGCGCTTTACGCAGCTGGGCCTGTTTCCCGTATGCCCGGACGAGAACTACTATTTCTTCGAAAGCCGCGCGTACGGCGGGTCCAGCGACCGCAGTTTGCCGGAGCTTGCCGCGGATTGGGCTGGC
>DATJAK010000069.1:0-24960 GCA_035516375.1 Bryobacteraceae bacterium | reverse complement strand
CATCGCGCCAGTGCTGCGAAATTCGAAGCCAGGATAGATGAACAGGTCGGTTGCGCCAGCCGGCGCCCCGCTTCGCAGCATGGTTTCCATGGTGCGCACGCTGGTGGTGCCGACCGCGACTACCCGCCGCGCCGCACGCAGCCTGGCGGCGTTCTCTTCAGTGATGGAGTAGCGCTCAGCGTGTAGCCGCGCCATCTCCACCTGGCCGGCGTGCAGCGGTTGAAACGTCCCCAGTCCCACATGGAGTGTGACGTAAGCGATCTCCGCTCCGCGCGACTGGCATTCTCTTAGAACCTCGGGGGTGAAATGCAGCCCGGCGGTGGGCGCCGCCACGGAACCTCGCTCGCGGGCGAACACGGTCTGATAGCGGTCGCGGTCCTGGGGGCGGTCACTGCGTTTGATATACGGCGGCAGCGGCACGTGACCGATCTTTTCGAACTCCTGGTAGAGATCGGCATCGGTATGAAAGCGGATGGTTCGCTCACCGTACTCGCCGCGGGCGAGGATCTCGCTTTCGAGCCCGTCGTCGAAACGAATGCGCTCGCCGGTCCGCATTTTACGGCCCGGCCGCACCAGCGCATCCCAGTCCTTGCCATCGGCGCTCACCGGCTGAAGCAGGAATACTTCCACCTGGCCGCTCAGATTCTCCAGCCGCTTCGGATTGCGCTTTCCCACCGGCAGCGAATGCACACCCGCGCGGTGACCGAACAGGCGCGCGGGGAAGACGCGAGAATCGTTCAGCACGAGACAATCACCGGGATGAAGGAACGATGGAAACTCGCGAAAACTGCGATCCTCCCAGCGCTGCTCCGCGCGATAGAGAACCAGCATGCGCGAGGCTGCGCGATCGGCGAGGGCCTCTTGAGCAATCAACTCTTCCGGCAGGTGGTAATCGAAAGCGGCCAGATCCATCCAGCACTTACTGTAGCGGAAACAGTGTGGCCTGCTCTTCGCCGTCCCATAGCTCCGGGCGATACTCAATCGGGCCGGAACCGAGGCCGTAGCGGTCGCGGATCTTCTGGATGCGGGCGCGCAACATCTGTTTGTAGCCGGCGCCGAGGTAGGCGCTCTTCTGGTATTGCTCGCGGTAGTGGGGCGCGAGCTTGGGGAAATGCTGATCGAGAAACGGAAAGAACACTTTTTGCGCGCTGGGCATCAGGAAGAGCGGGCCACCGCCGAAGTACTGCGCGCCGGCATCGCGGGCGGCCTTGGCCAGGCGAGCCAGTTGCAGCTCGCTATCGGTGATCAGCGGCATTACCGGATTGGGGAAGACTCCCACCATCAGCCCCGCTTCGCTCAAGCGCTGGACGGCCTCGAGCCGCAGGGCGGGACGCGGCGCACGCGGTTCGAGCAACCGCGCCAGCTTTTCATCCACCGTGGTGATGGTGAGATTGACGCTCAGGATGTTGGCGCGGGCGATCTCCGAGAGCAACCCGGCGTCGCGCACAATCAGGTTCGACTTGGTGATCAGACTGAGGTGACGCCCACGTTCCCGCGCGAAGACTTCGAGGATGGAGCGGGTGCGTCCGAAGCGCCGCTCGGCGGGCTGATACGGGTCGGTAGCGGTGCCGATGGCGATGCCTTCTTTGCGATCGACGCGCCCCAGTTCCTGCCGCAACAAATGGGCTGCGGCCGATTTCGCGTAGATCTTGTCCTCGAAATCGTTGACGTCCATTTCCATGAACTCGTGGGTATACCGCGCGTAGCAGTATTTGCAGCCAAACTCGCAGCCGCGATACGGGTTGATGGTCCACTGGAACGGCATGTTGGGCTTGGTGCGGTTCAGAATGCTGCGGGTGGGGATTTCAAAATACTCGACGCGCGACTTGGCTTCGAGCAGTTCGCTTTGGGAAGCCAGGCGGGCGATGCCCACGAGTGCCATGGGACTATTTTCGCCTTTTCTTCGCCTCTTGGCAAGGGTAAGAATATATTCGCCTATTACGAGGGTCCCTGATACACTTTCAGGCACCCATGCCACTGCCGCCTTACCTGATTTCTGCCAACGTATTCCTTTGTGAACGCATCCTCAATGAAACGGATGGCGTAGTCAGCGCCATCCGGATTGTTGATCTCTTTTACGTCACGGACCTTCCATCGGAAGCCCCGCCGGGAGCTATGCCCATAGTGCAAGCCTGGGGGCTGGTAATTCTTAAATCCCATGTGGGCTACCAAGGAAGTCATACGGTAGAGATCAAGCTGATTAACGTAAGGGGCGAATCGCAATCCCTTGGACCCGAGCAAAAGGTTCAGTTCGTAGCAAAACACCCGGACGTTGCTGGAGGGGTGACCCTCAGCGTTCAACTAAACATCGGAGTAAAAAACCTGGGCACTTGCTATCTATGCGCTGTACTGGATGGCGAAGAGATAGCCCGTGCGCCGTTTACGCTGATGCGGCAAGTTTCCAAAACGAATATTGGTTAGCCGAACGAGCTTGCACTTGTGGTGGCTTACCAAAGACAATTTCGACCGGCCCGAGCACAGAAGGGCAGACAGCTTCCAGTCCCTCTCGCAACGATTCTAGAGTGCGGTCACCACGCGAGGTTTCGGCAATGAGGTTGTTAATGCTGCCGGCCAACTCCCTTGCTGCTTCGTCTTCCGATTCGGCCAGATCCCAAAGGGCAGGAAGAAGAAAGTCCTCCAACTCGTATAATTGGATACTCCCATCCAAATATCGCGAGGCGTGCCGTTGAATATCTAGTTCGATTTGAGAAGCCATGGCTCACTCTTCATATCGGCTCGTCCACCCATCAACTTTACTACAAATGTTCAAAGACGTTGGGTACGAAAAGGCTATCCTCAGCAAACGAGCCGTCGCGAAGAAACCGTATAAGGACGATCCAGGACCAGCACATCAACCCCCTGGCACTCGTAGCCAAACCGTGCCTTATTTCCTGATGGGGTATAAGATAGCCTTATGCCATCAATACACTCTTCCAGATGGCAGCTTAGGAGCTAGCGGAAAACCAGATCCTAAAATGCTCCAGTACCAAGGCCACTTATTAAACTGCCATTCTCAGCCACCGGGCGGATGCAAATGCCCAACCTGTCAATCCCCGCCCGAAGATTGGCGCAAGGTACTCGAAGAATTGAAAGCCGCAAAAACACCCTGATAAAACTTGACGTGGCAATGAAACACACCGATCCTACGACGCTGCCTGAATGCAATGAAGGCGTAAAAAGGTGAAAGCGCTGGTCAAAAGCAAGCGGGCCGAGGGGCTCTGGCTGGAAGATGTCGAGAAGCCCAAGGTCGGCATCAACGACGTCCTGATTCGTGTGTTGCGCACGGGCATCTGCGGTACCGATGTCCACATTTACAAATGGGACGAGTGGGCGCAGAAGACCATTCCGGTGCCGATGGCGATCGGACACGAGTTCGTGGGCCGCATCGAGGAAGTCGGTTCGAACGTCGCGGGTTTCACTCCCGGCGAAATTGTCAGCGGCGAAGGGCACGTGGTTTGCGGCCATTGCCGCAACTGCCTGGCGGGCCGGCGGCAGATGTGCGCCAACGCTCTCGGAGTGGGCGTCAACCGGCCGGGAGCATTCGCGGAGTATATTTCGCTTCCGATGTCGAATATCTGGCGGCATCATGAATCCATTCCGCTGGATGTGGCGGCGATTTTCGATCCGTTCGGAAACGCCGTGCACACCGCGCTGGCGTTTCCCGTATTGGGTGAAGACGTGCTCGTCACCGGCGCAGGCCCGATCGGCATCATGGCCGCAGCGGTTGCCAAGCACGCGGGCGCGCGCTACACGGTCATCACCGACCTCAATCCGTACCGGCTGGCGCTCGCCTGCAAAATGGGCGTCACTCTGGCGGTGAATGCGCGCGAAACGCAACTGCCGGAGGTGCAACGGCAGCTCGGCATGCTGGAAGGTTTTGATGTCGGATTGGAAATGTCGGGCAGCCAGGCGGCGCTGCGCGACATGATCGCCAATATGAGCCACGGCGGCAAGATTGCCATGCTGGGGATTCCCACCGGCGAGATGTCGATCGATTGGCGCACGTTGATCTTCAACATGCTCACGATCCGCGGCATCTACGGACGCGAGATGTACGAGACCTGGTACAAGATGACCGTCATGCTGCAATCGGGGTTGGACATCGCGCCGGTCATCACGCACCGGTTCCGCTATCAGGACTACGAACAAGCCTTCGAAGTCATGGCTTCCGGAAACTCGGGCAAGGTCATTCTAAGCTGGGATTAGCTGGATCCGCCGATGGCCAAGCCGCCGACCAAGCCGCGTCCCGATCCGTTCGGCATCCCGGTGCGCAAGGCTGTCCCGCACGAGTTTGTGCTCGATGCGATCGCATCGCTTTCGCCTCGCACACGGCCGATGTTTGGCTGTCTCGCGGTTTATGTCGAGGAGAAAATCGTCCTCTTCCTCCGCGACAAGCCTGAGGGGACAGCCGATAACGGTGTCTGGCTGGCCACCACCGAGGAGCACCACGAGAGCCTGCGCCGGGAATTCCCGAACATGCGGTCCATTGAGGTCCTTGGCAGGGAGGTGACACACTGGCAGGTTCTAGCAGCGGACGCGCCGGATTTCGAGGAGGCGGCACTGCGCGCTTGCGAGCTCATCCTGGCGAGAGATCCGCGCATTGGGAAGGTGCCGAAATCGCGGCGGCCGTCAGGATCCGGACGCGCGAAAAGAGCTGCTCCTGGTAAGCGCGCAAAAAGAAGCTGAATCGTCCCCCATGGTCCACCCCCGCTCGCTTACGCGCGCGGTTCCTTCAGCTCAGCTTCGCGCAGGATCTGCTCGGCACGGAGGATCACGGGGCGATCCACCATGTGGCCTTGCGTGGCAACCGCGCCTCCGCCGGATGCGGTGGCAGCCGCGATCGTCCGCCGTGCCCACGCGATCTCGGCCTCGGTGGGAAGGAAGGCGGCGTTCACATGCGGCACCTGCTTCGGGTGGATGCAGAGCTTCCCGCCGAAGCCCAGACTGCGGGCGCGCAGCGTATCGGCCCGGATCCGCGCGGGCTCGTCAATCTCGGTGTTGATGCCATCCACCGGCGGCTGAATGCGCGCCAGTCGCGAAACCAGGACCAGCTGCGAGCGGAAGTAGAGCAGCTCATCGCGGTCTCCGGGAATGCCGAGGTCGAGGCCGAAATCGAGCGCTCCGAAAACCAGGCGGCCCACCGCCCAATCGCGCGCAATCTCCTGCACGTTGGAAAAACCTAAGGCCGTTTCGATCAGCGGCAGAATCGGAACTCGATTGCCCAGCAGCTCCTCCACGCGGCGCAGATGCTCCACGCGGTCGGTCTTCGGAAGCAAGATCGCGGCCACTCCGGGCGCGCGGCATACCGCAACGTCATCCTGAAACCAGGCTGTTTCCGCGCCGTTGATGCGGATCAAGACCGGGTGCGACGGATCGAGCCAGTTCGCGACGGCGTCCCGGGCAGCGGGTTTTTCAGATGCCGGAACGGCGTCTTCGAGGTCGATAATGACCGCGTGGGCCCCCGATGCACAGGCCTTTGCAAAACGATCGGGCCGGTTGCCAGGTACGAAGAGATACGAACGCGGGATGTCGACGGGCGTCACGATCAGGCACCTGCAGGCGGTACGTTGCTCGCGCGGCTGAATTGCAAATAGCGGTAGAAGCCCAGATCGGCGCCGGTCAACATTTTCGTCGCGAAAATAATCTGGCCCGTGTGCCCTGAAAAGTGCTCCACCACCTGATAAATGGCCTCCAGCACGGCGACGTCATAGCCCTGAATCGTGCGGCGCTCGGCAAGCACCGCGGCAGGGACCTTGCGGATGACCGCCACCGCTTCGTCGACAGTGGCGCGCATGCGTGCCGCTAACTGCGCCTTCGAATCCCCTTGGCGCGCGGAAAACTCCAGATCGCGCTGCCGCTGATCTCCGGCGCCGCCGATGCCCGCAATAATCCACTGCCGCACGTTGCCGCACAGATGCAGTATGAGATTGGCGATGGCGTTCTCATTCTCCTGGCCCCGCGCCCACACCTGATCGTCACTCAGGCGGCCCAGACAGGCTTCGATGCGAGAAGCATGCTCCTCCAGCCTCTTGATGGAGTACTCGAGGAACAGCCGATCGATAGCGGTCTCGTTCAAATGGCGCGCCTCCTTCTTTGCCAGTATAACGGCGCGTGGTCGGTTATGCTGAAGAAACCGGGGGAATTCTGCGCGAACCGATTCACATCATCGGCGGAGGACTGGCTGGAAGCGAGGCTGCATGGCAAATTGCAACACGCGGCGGCCGGGCGGTGCTGTACGAAATGCGCCCTGAGCGGCGCACGCCCGCGCACCAGACAGATCGGCTGGCGGAACTGGTGTGCAGCAATTCGCTGAAATCGGAACAGGAATCCACTGCGCCCTGGCTCTTGAAAGAGGAATTGCGGCGCCTCGATTCACTCCTGCTGCGCGCGGCTGAGCGTGCTCGCGTCCCCGGCGGCCATGCGCTCACCGTGGATCGCACGGTCTTCGCGGAGGAAGTCACGCAGGCCATTTCCGCCAACCCTCGTATCGAACTGCGGCGCGACGAGATTCGCAGCCTCCCCGAGGGAATCTCCGTGATCGCCACCGGTCCGCTCACCAGCGATGCGCTGGCGGGCGAGATCGCGCGGCTAACCGGATCGGAGCGGCTATTCTTCTACGACAGCATCAGCCCCATCGTCGATGCGGAATCCGTGGATACGAGTGTGGCGTTCTGGGCTTCGCGTTACGGGAAATCGACGACCGGCACTGACGATTATCTGAATTGCCCGTTCGACCGCGAAGAGTACGAACGGTTCGTGGACGAATTGCTGAAGGCGCAGAATGTCTCCGCGCACATCCCGGAGGACGCCACTCCGTACTTCGAGGCTTGCCTGCCGATCGAAGAACTGGCGCGCCGTGGCCGGGAAACGCTGCGCTTCGGGCCCATGAAGCCGATGGGATTGACCGATCCGCGCACGGGCAAGCGGCCCTACGCAGTTGTGCAGCTTCGCCAGGAAAATCTGCGCGCCGCCAGTTTCAACCTGGTCGGATTTCAGAACCACCTGAAGTTCGCCGAACAGGCGCGCATTCTGCGGCTCATTCCGGGCTTGCAGAACGCCGAGTTCCTGCGCTTCGGCCAGATCCACCGCAACACTTACATCAACGCACCTGCGCTGCTGACCGCGACGCTCCAACTGCGCAGCCGGCCGGAAGTGTTCTTCGCGGGCCAGATCTCGGGCGTGGAAGGCTACGTAGAAGCCATCGCGACAGGACTGCTGGCAGGCATGCATGCGGCTTCGCTGGCGGCTGGCGAACCTGTGCGGCCGCTGCCGCGTGAGACCGCCCTTGGCTCGCTGTGCCACTACATCTCCGGCGCTGACGCCGCGGATTACCAACCGGCCAACATCACCTTCGATCTGCTGCCTTCACTCGATGAAGCCACCCGCCACCGCATGCGGCACGACAAGAAAGCCCGGCACGCGGAGGTATGCCGGCGCGCGTTGGCCGCGCTCGAGGACTATCGGCATGCCTGCGTCTGAGCTGGCCGCACAGATCGAGCGGTACCTTGCCGAGCTGGCGCGCACGAGCGCTTCGCCCCACAGCATCCGCGCGTATGCCGGCGATCTGCGCCAGTTCGTGGAATTTCTCTCGCCGCCCGATCTCGCGCCGCCAGAGCCGCGCTCCATCGACGTTTTGATTCTGCGCGAGTGGCTAGCCGGGCTGTACCGAGACCGGTTGAGCGCCATCACCATTCGGCGCAAACTGGCGGCGGTGCGCGGTTTGTTCCGCTTTCTGCTGCGCGAAGGCGTGGTGCCGGTCAACGTGGCGCGCCTGGTGCGCACACCCAGAGCGCCCAAGAAGCTGCCGGACGTGATGACCGCCGAGCAGGTGAATGCGCTGATCGATGGCGTGGGCGGTTCGGAACTCGAACGGCCACATCCGGCTCGCGACCGGGCGCTCTTCGAAATCCTTTATGGGTGCGGGCTGCGCATCAGCGAACTGGCGGGCCTGAACCTGGAAGATGTGGACCGCGGCGAAGCCTGGCTGCGCGTGCGCGGCAAAGGGCGCAAAGAACGGCAAGTGCCGCTGCCCGGCAAAGCTGCCGAGGCGCTGGAGCGGTACCTGGCTGAGCGCCCGGTGGTGCGCGACGAGCGCGCGGTTTTTCTGAACCACCGGCGCGGCCGGTTGAGCGACCGGGGCATGCGCGGCATCGTCAAACTCTATTCGACCGCGCTGGCCGGCGATTCCTCCGTGCATCCGCACAGCCTGCGCCACGCCTACGCTACGCACCTTCTCGCTGACGGCGCCGATCTGCGCGCCATCCAGGAACTGCTGGGGCACGCGCGCCTCTCCACCACGCAGAAGTACACGCAGGTCTCGCTCACCGACCTGATGGCGGTGTACGACAAAGCGCACCCGAAGGCCTGACCCATGCAACTGCGACTCGCAGAGTTCCGGCGCGAGCTCCGTCCCATGTGGGGACTGGCATGGCCCTTGGCAGTGGCGGAGCTGGGCTGGATGGCGCAGGGGTTGATTGACCTGATCATGGCCGGGCCGCTGGGCGCTGCGGCCATCGGCGCCGGCAGCCTCGCCAACATGCTCTTCTACCCGATCGCGATCTGCGGCACCGGAGTGCTGCTCGGCATGGATACGCTGGTCGCGCAATCCCATGGAGCCGAGGACCCTCGCGATTGCCGCAAGACGCTGGTGAACGGCGTCTGGGTGTCGCTTGGGCTGACGCCGCCGCTCATCGCCATCATGCTCGGCTTGATCCCGCTCATGCGTGCGTTGGGGACCAATCCGCATGTGCTGGTCCAGTTCGAGCCGTATCTGCGGGCGCTGATTTGGAGCATTCTGCCGCTTCTCCTGTACAGCGCGTTTCGACGTTACCTGCAGGCTGTGGACATCGTGAAGCCGGTAACCTTTTCCTTGCTGAGCGCCAACGTAGTGAACGTGGTGGGCAACTGGGTGCTCATGTACGGCCACTGGGGCGCGCACGCGATGGGACTGGAGGGTTCCGGATGGTCGACGGCGATCGCGCGCCTGTACATGGCCGCGGTTCTGTTTGTCGCCTTGATTTGGCACGAGCGCGCCACGGGACGGCTGTTGATCCAAATCTCATGGCGGCCGCATTGGGACCGCATCCGCAGACTGATCCTGCTGGGCGTTCCGGCGGCTGGGCAAATCGGCATCGAGGGCGGCCTCTTCGCCGTGGTCACCGTGCTGGTGGCCAAGCTGGACGAAGCCTCGCTCGCGGCGCACAGCATCACCGTCAACGTGGTGAGCACCACGTTTATGGTGCCGCTCGGGATTAGTTCCGCGGCAGCCGTGCGCGTCGGTCAAGCAGTTGGGCGGAAGGATCTGCGCGGCGTCGCGCTCTCAGGTTGGACGGCGGTTTTGTTCGGTGCGCTGTTCATGGGCAGCGCCGGCCTGGCGCTCGGCTTCCTTCCGCGATGGATTGTGCGCGTCTTCAGCGCCGATCCGGCGGTGATCTCGAGTGGCGCGGTGCTCTTGCAGATCGCGGCCTTATTCCAGCTTTTCGATGGATTCCAGGTGGTCTCGACGGGTGCGCTTCGCGGTCTAGGCGACACCCGCACCCCGATGCTCGCGCACCTGGCAGGCTATTGGGTGGTCGGGTTGCCGATCAGCTACGTGCTCTGCTTCCACTTCGGCTGGGGCGCGCGCGGCATCTGGACGGGCCTGAGCATCGCGCTCATTTTGATCGGAGCGAGCCTGCTGCTGGTGTGGCGGGGGCGCGTGCGGAGTCTCCTGCCGATTCAGGAACACGCGCCCCCTGTTTGATCGCCGCTACTGGCCGTCCACCGAGAATGCCAGCAGCACATTGCCGGGCATGCCCCCGAACTGGGCATAGCCTGAAGTGACGTATAACATGCCGCCGGCGACCACCGGGCCGGGGCCATCCAGAGAGCCGCCCTTTGCGGGAGCCCCGTTCACGGTCTGGTAGTCTCGCACCGTATCCACATCCCAGAGTTTCTCTCCGGTCTCGGTGGAGAACGCTCGCAGATGCCCGTCCATGGAACCCGAGAACACCGCACCCGGGATCACCGTGACGGCCTGCGAGTGCGCCGAACTGCAGCCCTTGCGGTCACCGCAGGCGGACGGATTAGCGCTCCAGAGCTTCTCGCCCGTGGTCAGGCGCAGTGCGTACAATCCGCCGGTTGGATCGGGATTGGGAACGGTTCGAAATCCGTCCGGCGCCTTGGGATCGTCAACGCGAACGTAGATATCGGAAATCGCTGCGTACATGTGGTCGCGATCGGCGGCCGAGCCCCACTGCATGCCGCCTAGCGGGCCGCCCTTGCCCAAACGAGTCTGCCATAGGATTGCGCCTTGACGATCCGGGTCGAGCGCGTGCGCCACGCCGGACTTCTGGCCGAGGACCAGCTCCCGTTTTCCATTCGGCAGCGAGACCAGAATCGGCGGCTGTCCGAAGTCGACGTCTGGCCCGGCAGTATCGGGGCAATTCACTTTTCCCGGAATTCCGCAACCAACGGTATACGCGTCATTGGAAGTCAGCTGCCGCGACCACAGGATTTTGCCTGTTTTCGCGTCCATGGCCAGGACAGCGTCGCTGGTATCGGTAGCGGGATCGGAGTAATTGTCGCCGGTGGCCACATAGATCGCATTGCGTTTTTCGTCGAACGTCGGCGTAGACCAGACTCCTGCTCCCGATGGACCACGCAGCTGCACTCCGGTCTTGCTCTTCTTCGTCGGCTTAGGCGCCTCAGCAATGGTGTAGGTCTTCCAAAGCACCTTCCCCGTGGCCGCATCGAGCGCCGACACGCTGCCGCGGAAAGTACAGCATTCGTAACTGGCCATGGCCGCAACGGCCTCTTCCGCGGAGGATACGGAAACATACAACACTCCCCGATGCAGTTGGGGGGCAGCCGTTATGCTGGCAGAGAAGTAGTCATCCACGGTGGTCTTCCAAAGCAACTTGCCCGAGGCCGCATCGAACGCGTACGCTTGCCTGCCCGCACCAAAATACACGGCCGGTTGTTTTCCCGGTCCGCTCTCCGCACCGTAGGCCAGCGTCGAGCGAATGCCGGCATCCGTTTGCGCCGTCCAATAGATGCAGCCGGTCTTGGCGTCGAGCGAATACACGGCTCCGTTTTGAGTGCCCAGAAAGACGCGATTGCCTGCTACGGAGGGTTCCGAGCGCGCGACGACGCCGTCACCCAAACTGAATGCCCATTTCAGCTTCAATCTGGGAATGTCATTTAAAGAGGTACCTGCTCCTTGCGTACTTTGGAAGCGGGCGTTAGTGACATCCGGGCTCCAGCCGCTCCAACTTGGCCCGCGAGTGGAATCGCGGAACGAAGACGCTGGAGTCCCACACAACGCCGACGGGGGTATCGCCACGGCCTTCGGCGCCGGGGTTCCCAGATATACCGCGACTGCGTACCTTTCGGCCCCGCCCAGTTCGGCGCCCTGCGCCTGCATCGTACCGCTTTCGAGGGCCCGAACAATTACGGGGACGCTCATGGTCCTCAGGGCGCTTGCCGCAGGCACTCGTCCGGTGGGAGCGTCGTGGCAGCTGGCGCAATGAGCTTTGTAAATGGCAGCGCCATCCTGCGCGCAAGCCACAACCGCAGTCAATGATAGGAGGAGCGAGATTCGTTTCATAGAATTCCTTTCTGGTGATTCCTAGCCAATGCGCGCTAACCGCCGAATCGCAAACCGCGCAGGCAGTAGAGTGACTGCGGCGAGAACGCTAACGGAGAGAGCTGGTGAAGCGTAAGATGGCAAACCGGCTGCGCGCAGCGCGATTTGTTCGAGGTAGAAAGCCGGCGAAAACCGCGATATCCATTGCACGGATGGCGGCAGCATAATGATGACGCCTGAGAGATACACCAGTGGCAAGAAAGCCAAATTCACAAATGCCGGCGCACTCTTGGCGGAAACCCGCGTGCCGATAAACAGGCCCATCGCACAAAAAGGTAGCGAGCCAAGGACCAGGATACCTGCTACCAAGAGCATCTGAGCGAGTGTCAATGCCGGATGGCCCGCCAGCACACCAGACAAGATCATCGAGACCATCACGACGCAGGCGAATATCATCGACATGAACATTTTGGCGATCAGATACGCCGGCGCCGGCATCGGTAGGGCGCGTTTCAACGTGACCAAGCCTTGTTCGCGCTCGGTGGCTACCGATACGCCAAAGCCAAACATGCCCGGACCCATCACGCCGAAGACCGAGAATCCAAGGTAGAGGAACTCGCTCAGGTGTGGCGTGCGGCGAATCTCATCACCGAACAAGAATACTCCGAAGAGTAGATACAAGGCCGCGGGAAGCACAAAGAACGGTGCGACAAACGCGGGGGTCCGCAGAACGCGGATGCATTCGTATTTGGCTTCGTTGAAGTACGCATACAACACACGGCATGTTGACATCACGCAGCTACCTCCTGTGTCAATTCGGTAAAAACTTCGGCGAGTCCGGCGCGGCGCACTTCCAGTTCTTCCAGGACCTCATCGGTGGCAAGCAATCGCCGGACGACGGCTTCCGGGTTCGTCGCCGTGATGGAGAGCTTCTGCGCCGCGCGGGTCACACTTCCCACGCCAGGCCATGCTGCGACCTCTTCCACGGGAAGAACACTCGAGCAGGTAATGCGTGACCGAACGACAAGCGACCGCATCTCACTCACCGTGCCCGCGGCAATTTCGCGTCCTTTCGCCAGCACCACCACGCGATCCGCCAACGCTTCGGCTTCCTCAATGTAGTGAGTGGTGAGAACAATGGAAGCTCCGCCATCGACGAGCTGCCGCAAACTGGCCCACATGGCGGCTCTTGCCTGTACATCCATCCCAACCGTGGGCTCGTCGAGAAAGAGCAGCTTCGGCCGGCCACATACCGCCAGCGCGAACTGAGCCTGGCGTTTTTGCCCGCCCGACAGTTTGCCGTACGGCCGGTTCGCCAGCTCTCGAGTACGCGTCAACTCCAGAGTTTCTTCGAAAGTGAGCGGCGTAGGGTAGTAGCTGGACACCAGGTGAACGTGCTCGCGAACGCGCAAGTCGGGCGCCAGAGCCACCTCTTGCATCATCAAACCAATCTGCCGTCGAGCATCGATGGAGTGCGGCGAGTGCCCGAAAAGGCTAGCTGATCCAGCGTCGGGTCGTGTCAGGCCAAGGAGCAAAGAGATGGCCGTGGTCTTTCCCGCGCCGTTCGGTCCCAGCACGGCAAGTAGTTCGCCGGTGCGGACCTCGAGATCGAGTCCATCCAACGCTACGACGCTACCGTAACGCTTCGTGACCCGGGATAACTGCGCCAAGAGATTTTGTTTCATCGCAAGTCTAGTGTGCCTGACAGAATCGCGGCGGAATAGCAGAACTTGACGAACTGGCCGCTGTTTTTGACCAACCGTTATGGGGTAACTGCAGGGCCGGAGTTCGCGCCCCACAGCTCAAAAGGGGTTGGTAGCCAGCGCCTTCAATCGCTCATTATAGGTGCGCCCCGACTGCAGCCGGACACCATCTTGTAACGTGACCACGTACTCCCCATGGAGCGCGGGCTGGAGTTCCTTGATCCGCCGCACGTTGACCAGGATGGAGCGGTGAATCCGCAAGAACATTTCCGGATCGAGCGATTCCTCGAGCGTGTTCATGGTGACGTGCAGCAGATGCGCAGCGCGCCCAACGTGCAACTGCACATAGTTCTCGGCGGCTTCAATCCAATCGACATCTTCTACATCGACGAATATTGTCTTACCAGCCGATCGAACCGCCAGCCGCCTCACCGAGTGGCGCGGCGATGCCATGGTTTCCAGCAGCGAGAGAATCTGTCGGCGCGCTTCCTCGCCCGGCCGCGGCTGAAGGTGGGTTTTCGCGCGTGCCAGGGCTTGTGCGAACCGCTCCGCAGTGACGGGCTTCAGAAGATAATCGACCGCATTGATTTCGAATGCCTGGATGGCATATTTGTCGTAAGCCGTGACGAAGACGACGGCGGGCATTTTGTCTGCGCCCACTTCCTTCACCACGGCGACACCATCCATCTCTGGCATCTGAACATCGAGAAACACCAGGTCGGGCTGCAATTCACGGATCGCCGCGATCGCCTCGCGCCCGTCTTTGGCCTCATGAATGGCGGAGATCTCCGGGTCTTGCAAGAGCAGCGTCCGCAAACCCTCTCGCGCCAGGGGCTCGTCGTCAACCAGCAGCGTCGTGAGAGGCATGGACTTCGATCAATTCCGTTTGTGTGGTCTCGGTAGCCAGGTGATAGGGCAGCACAATGGTCGCCACCACGCCGCCCGTCGCGCCGTTTTCGACTACCAGCCAACTGGATTCCGAGTACAACTGCTGGAGACGCGCCCTGGTATTGGCCAACCCGATGCCCTGGCCTTGCGAGCCCCCAGGCGACAATCCTGGACCATCATTCCACACCTTGATTTCCAGAGATTGGCCGGTGCGGCCAGCCCGAATGTCGATCTTTCCGGCAGCCGAACTTTTCCCGATGCCGTGGCGTATGGCATTTTCCACGATCGGCTGGAGAACCATATGCGGCACCGCGGCGTCCAACACCTCGGGATCGATCGACGTCCCGATTCGCAGCCGGTCTTGGAACCGGATCTGTTCAATCGCGAGGTACAAACGCAGATACTCCAGTTCGCGGCGCAGCGTCACCTCCTGCGCTGCCACGTCATCGAGGACACAACGCAAAAGATCGCTGAGCAGAGAAAGCGTCTGTTCGGCTTCCTGCGTGCGCTCGCGGCGAACCAGCACCATGATGGCGTTCAGCGTATTAAACAGGAAATGCGGGTGAAGCTGCGCCTTCAGGGTGCTTAACTGGGCGCTGGTCAGCTGCCGTTCGAGTTCAGAGGCTCGTAGTTCGAGCCGCAAGGCCTGCTGCTTGCGTTCCTGGTAGCTGCGGTAATAGCGGATTGCGTGCTGAATGCCCAGCAGAATCCAATACATGATCACCGAATTATGAAAATCGACAACTAACAGAAAGACCCAGGAGCCCAAGAAAGTCTTCGGAAGTACCTGCAGAATGCCCAACGCAGAGAAGACCCCGGCGGCAATCGCGAGATCCACCACGGCAAAGATCACACTGCAGAACAAATGGATGGCGATGTGACGGATTCGAACCGGCCTCTCGATGGGAAAGCGGCGGCCCAGCCAAAGCACGACGGGCGTCAGGAACGCCAGGATGTACACACCTATGAGAAAGCTGCCCAACATTGCCCACCAGGGGGTGGGGTCGTGCGTAAAGAGGCTCTGGGTGAACGATTGGCTAAACAGGAAAAATCCGACTGCGGTCCAGGCGAGGAAATAGAGCCCGTAACGCCGCACTCGTGGTGTACCCACACTACCCATTCGGGCTGTAGTTTACCGCAATGGAACGGAGGGCGGCCCTGATGGATTGACGAACCGGCCTTTTTTGGAGGTGAACTGCGGGCGCCACGGCAGGCGGGCGCTGCCGGTGGACTCACCCGCCCCTATTTCTTGAAGAACTGCGTGTAATCGTGGTTGTTCTCGCAAACGAATTCGCCCACCTTATCCAGGTCGTGGCGTAGCGGGTACACGCGGTGCAGTGTCCAGGGCTTTGTGAACACGTTGGGATCGTCGACGGTCGCTTCCCAATCCAGATGGTCGTAGTCAATGCGGCGGAAGCGCTCCACCACGTGCAGCGCTTCGCTATGTTTGAAGCTGCCCGGAAGTTCCGTTTTGTCGTTGAAGCCGATCGTATCCACCACCAGGGTGTCGCCTTCCCAGCGGCCGATCGAATCGCCCATCCAGGTCGGGTCGAGGTCTACCTGGTGCGCGGGCACATTGGTTGGAATGGTGCGGAAGAGGTGCGGATATTCGTACATGATGACCACGCGATCGATGCCTTGCACAATCTGCCACTGGTACGGCACGAAGTACGCACCAGGCACGCCCGTGGGCATGCAGTCGGCGTAAAGGCCCGTGTCCGTGGGTCCGCGAACCACTTTGAATTTCTCGGCGCCGGGTTTCAACGTCGCGGTAATGGGGTCGCGCATGCCGGCAACCGGCTCCCCGCCGAAATTGATCGAACTGGAATTGTAGACACCCGAAAGGTCGGGGTGTCCGCCGATCTGGCGAATCTCGTTCTTGCCCTTGGGCGCAGCGGAGCTGACCGGCGACGTCCCGGCAACAGTAACGGTGACGGTTTTCGTCAACACAGCGTTGGCCGCGCCGGTTACAGTCAACGTGTAGGTTGTGGTTGCCGATGGCGTGAGAAGTTTGCTGCCGCGCGCAATCACCGACCCAGGCTCGGGATCAATGGTCACCGTGTTCGGGTTCTCGACCCGCCACGCCAGTGTGAACGATTGCCCCGGCCGGATGGATTCGGGTGTAGCGGTGAAGCTCATGATGCGCGGTGGCAGCCGAGCCGCTTGCTGATAAGCTCCCGAAGGCCCTGCCCCGCTCCGTCCCGCGGAAGGCGCTTGCGCGGTCGCGTGTGACGTCAACAGCCCGGCCACCGCGAACGCAGCAGCCATGTGCCAATGTATCCGCATTATTTCTTTTCCCCGAACAGCGAACGGTAATCGTGATTGTTCTCGCAGACGAACTCGTCGATCTTCTCGAGCTCCGGACGCAGCGGAAACGTTCTCGCCGGCATCACCCACGGTTTGGTGAACAGCGTCGGCTCCTCGATCGTCGCTTCGTACTGCAAATCGCCACTCTCGGTGCGCTGGAACCGTTCGATCACGTGCATGGATTCCGAGTGGTGATAGCCGTTCAGCTCGGTCTTGGTGTTGAGGCCGATCGTGTCCACCACCAGTGTGTCGCCCTCCCAGTGGCCAACCGAGTTGCCCATCCACGTGGGATCGACGTCGTCCGGATGCGGGCGCCCATCGATGGGGATGATCCGAAACGTGTTGGGATATTCGTAGAAGATGGTCAGCATTTTGGGTGCTTGGATGATCTGGAACGGATAGGGCACGTTGAACGAGCCCGGCACTCCTAAAGGCATGCAGTCGGCAGTCAAACCGGCGTAGTCGGGGCCGCGGACCACTTTGAGCTTTTCGGCGTCGGGCTTGAGCGGCATAGCGTTCGCTCCCGGTCCGCCGCGGCCCATCGCAAAACCGTAGACGCCGGATAGATCGGGCTTGCCGTCGAGGCGGGCCTGTTCTTTTTTCACCGGCTCAGCCTTGGCGGCGACGGGCGTGGTGCCGGCCACGGTGACGGTAACTTCCTTCGTGATCACCTGGTTGTTCGGACCGCGCACGGTCAGGGTGTAGGTAGTAGTGGCAGCAGGAGACAGATGGCGGCCTCCGCGGGGCGTGACCACGCCGATGCCCTGGTCAATCGTGGTGCCAGTAGGATTCTCGACAGCCCAACGCAGAGTGGTGGACCCGCCTGGCTGGATAGACGCAGGTTGAGCCGTGAAGCTGATGATGCGCGCCGGCAGGCGGGCGGCCTGCTGATACGACGGCGCTTGCGCTGCCGCCAGCGAAGTGAGCACCGCGGCAAGCGCGGCCATAGCGGGCAATCGGCGAATGCGCATCCTGGAATCCTCCGGTGGAAGCCTGTTTTCGTGCAGTATATCAGCTACCGGCAAACGAAATTCGCGGCGTCCTCGATGCTCCCGCTGCCCTTGTAGCGCGCCTGCTTGGGGTAGACGCACAGCGGCCGCGTTCTTCCAGGCCAGGGTGAATTCTGTCCCGCGGTGGCCACGATTCGCTCGGGTGCCGTGCTCTTCTCCACCCAGTTGACCAGCGCGGTGAAGGCATCGAACTGGTCGGTGGACGGCCCTCCCGCGCAGTGATTCATGCCGGGAACGGCGAAGACGCGCACGAAATCCGCGGCTGTGCTTTGATTGGCCTGGTTCACTTCGTTCCACCAACTAATCGTGTCCTTGATCGAGAAGATGGGATCGCTGACGCCATGCACGATCACCAGCTTCCCGCCATGACTCTTGAAGCCCGAGAGATCGGTGGAACTGGCCATCATGAAATCCCACGCCGACCTGGTATAGACGCCCGATTCGCCGTAGAGCTTCGGAGTATCGCGCTCGAAGTCGACGCCCAGCAGATAGGCCATCGCTCCCGCGCCTGTCGTGGGCACTTCCGTGGGCGGCGTAGTGAAAACAGCCGAGATCGAGCTCGCACCCAACGTAGCATTCAGGCCGGTGTTCAGGGGCGAGTCGTAGGGGCCGAGCTTCCAGAAGCGCCAGCCTTGATTGTAGCCGTCGCCTACGTGGCCGCCGATGCCGCGATCCCAGGCCCAGTCGGCGTAGAGCATCTCGCCTTTAGAATTCTTCGCGCCGGCGAAGACTTTCTCGATCGCGGCCACCTGCGCAGCGGAGAGGCACGAGTTGCGTTTCGGCCCCTTGCAGGTGAGCGCCGCAAGCTTCGGCGCAACCAGTTCCGCGGTGCATGCGGGGAAGTTGTCGATGATGCCGTCTTCCAGGTCGTCCAGGCGGTCACACACGCTCAGGATGGTCTGCGCGGCCAAATCGATGTCTTCGTCCGTAAACGTTTTGCTCAACAGCGGCTCGCCGAAGCGGTCATAAACGCCGATGGATTTCGCCAGCTCGCCATACACTTGCGTATCCCACACCTCGCCGAAAAAGGCGGCTTTTGGCAGCTTGAATCCGGGCGAGCAGGCCAGCACGCCGTCAAAGTAATTGGGAAACCGCTGCGACATCATCATGCCTTCGCGGCCGCCTTCGGAGCAGCCGACATAATAGGACCGCTCCGGCCCCCTGCCGTAATAGGCTTTGATGAGCGCCTTGGCTGCCTGCGTGACCTGGTCGTACGAGTTGTAGCCAAAGTCGAGGCGCGCCTGCGGGTCGAAGCCAAAAGTGCCCGTGCCGTTGCGCTGCGGATCGTTGTTGACGGCGTTGTCGTGGCCGGCGTCCTGCGAGACCACGGCATATCCCAAAGTCAGCCCGTTGGTGCGCTGCTGTCCCTGGAGGTTGCCGTACGCGTTACCAAGGTTGCCGTTCGCGCCGCCGCCGCCCTCGAAGAAGAACCGCCCGTTCCACGCCGCGGGCAGGCGCAAGTGGAACTTGATGGCATAGTGCTGCGAGTTCACACCCACGCGCTCGTTCATCTTGCCGATTACCTCGCAGTGTTCCGGCAGCGCCGGCACATTGCCCTGCGCCGCGCTGGCGGCGTGGAAACTCGCGGAGGTGATGGCCGTAGTCGCATTCGGCAGGGACTTGCCGCTCACGCCTGCAAGGCCCGCGCACTTTTGGGAGAGATCCTGGCCTGCGCCCACGCGAATCAGCAGGAGCATGGCCGCCGTCAACCCGTAGACCATTCTAGTTGCCATCTGACTAAGATAACTGATGCGGCGAGGTTGCAATCTGACGGCCCTTCACGCATGAGCGGCGGCGCTTCACTCGCCGGCGAGTGCCCTGCGCACGACAGCCGGCTCTTTGGCGATGACCGTCAGGTACGCGCGTGCGGCCGAGTCTGGCTGGCGTCCGCCCTGTTCCCACTCCTGCAACGCTCGCTTGCTGATGCCATAGACGCGCGAGAATTCGGCTTGCGACATCTTCACGCGCTTGCGAATGGCCTTGACGTCGATCGGCTTCGGCCAAACCTGCTCTAGTTTGATTTTGCCGCGCTGGTGCGCCAGGACCAGCTTCATTCCCTCGATCAGGTCCGCGCCAAGGGTTGTCTTTTTCGCCACCGGTTTCTTTGGCATTTCTATTGTGCTCCCTTCAGGTGAGCAGCGATTTGCAGATGATTCGAACGCCACCGCGCTTACCTTTGCCCTTGGCTGCCCATCGCAGCTTCCGAACTCCGCCAGAGCCCGGTATCACATCTCCAGCATCGGGACGGTTAATCAGATAGGTGGCCACCGCTTCAATGCTATGCGCTCCGGTCAGTCCAGTGGCTTCAGCCTTGAACTTCGGCAACTGCCAGACCGTAAGTTCGGGCGCCTCTTCCACTACAGAGTATACCGCATTGCGGCATAAGCATCGGAAGCCGGCCTGAAGACGTAGACCATTCTAGCTGCCATGTGTCTAAGATAACTGATGTGTCCATTGAACCGTTTGAAGTCTTCGCCATTCGCTACGCGCACCTGGGGAACCGGCATCCGGGTGAGAATTTCGCGCTGGCCGACCCGCACGAATTCGCTTCCGATCTCGATTATTTCATCTGGGTGCTACGGCGCAGTGACTGCAGCTTCGTCGTCGATACCGGGTTTGCCGAAGAGGCAGCCAGGCGGCGCGGGCGCGAGTTGCTGCGGCACCCCGTAGAGGCGCTGCGGCTCCTCGACATCGAAGCGGATCAGGTCAGTGACGTGATCCTTTCCCACCTGCACTACGACCACGCCGGCACGCTGGAATGCTTTCCGCGCGCGCGCTTTCACGTGCAGGATCGCGAAGTATCCTACGCCACCGGCCGCTCTATGTGCCATGGCCCGCTGCGTTCGCCTTTCGATCTCGAGAACGTACTGCACATGGTGCGGCACGTGTTCGCCGGCCGGGCGGTGTTCCACGATGGCGATTCGGAAATCGTTCCGGGGCTGAAGCTACATCGCGTGGGCGGGCACTCCGCGGGTCTTCAAATTCTGCGCGTGTGGACGCGCCGCGGCTGGGTGGTGGTGGCTGCCGACGCATCGCACCTGTACGCACACTTCCAGCAGGGCCGTATTTTTCCGGTGGTGTACAATGTCGGGGACATGCTGGAGGGGTACAAAATGCTGTACCGGCTGGCCGATTCGCCGGAGCACATTGTGCCGGGGCACGACCCTCTGGTGATGAAACTGTATCCGGCCGCGCGGCCGGATCTCGCGGGCGCCGTGGTGCGGCTCGACGTAGCGCCCGGCAAAGCGTAGATGTGGCGCAGGGCCATGCCCTGCGAGGGAGAGGGATGGCTCAACAGACGATCGGATTTGTCGGTGTGGGAAGAATGGGCGGCCGCATGGGACGCCGCTTGCTCAATGCAGGATATGGACTCGCGATTCACGATCCGAGCGACGCCGTGGCCGCGCCGCTGGTCCAGGCGGGCGCGAAACGCTTCCCATCGGCCGCCGCTGTGGCCTCGGAAGCCGAGATCGTGCTCGCCAGTCTGCCCACGCCGCCGATCGTAGAAGCCGCCGCTCTCGGACCGAATGGTGTCGCCGAGGGCAGCCGCGTGAAGATTTTCGTGGACATGTCGACCACTGGCGCCACCTACGCCAAACGCATTGCCGAAGGCCTCGCAGCCAAGGGCATCGAAGCGGTGGATGCACCAGTGAGCGGAGGGATCGCCGGCGCGGAAAAGGGAACCGTGGCCGTAATGGTGGCAAGCTCCGATGAAACCTTCGCCAGGTTGAAACCCGTGCTCGACCAAATTGGCAAGGTCTTCCACGTGGGCCGGCAACCGGGACAAGGCCAGACCATGAAGCTGTTGAACAACCTGCTCTCCGCAACCGCCATGGCCATCTCGTCGGAAGCCGTGGTGATGGGCGTGAAGGCAGGACTCGATCCGAAGATGATCATCGACGTGATCAACTCCGGCAGCGGCCGCAATACGGCGACGCAGGACAAGATCCCGCGTTGCGTGATTCCGCGAACGTTCGATTTCGGCTTCGCCATCGGCCTGCTCAACAAAGACATTCGCCTGTGCCTGCAGGAAGCCGACGCGCTGGGCGTCCCCATGGTGGTGGGCAGTGCCGTGCGGCAGCTCCTTTCGATCGCCACGGCGAGCGAGGGCGCGGATGCCGATATGACGGAGCTGGTAAAACCCGTCGAGGAGTGGGCCGGCGTCCGCGTCGGCGGGTAAGGGATGGCCGCTCCGGTCACCGAGCCCAGAAGTCTTTCCCGTAGGATCGTGCGGGCCGCCCGTCAATTGACCTTCGAAGGCCTGGCGCTTGAGGTGGTCGAGAAGGTCAAGATCGGGCTGCTCGACATGCTCTCCTGTGCGTTTGCCGCGCGTGATTTGCCATGGGGCAGCCAGGCCATTCAACTCGCCAGCCGGTCGTCCGGCCCGGCGGCGGTGATCGGCACTTCAATCCATGCTTCGGCATGCGAGGCTGCTTTCGCCAACGCCACGCTGGGCCACGGCTTGGTGCGCGAAGACATGCACGCGGCCGCGGTGAGCCATCTGGGCGTGGTGATCTACCCGGTGCTGTTGGCGCTGGCGCAGCGCGCCCAGGTGCGCGGCCGGAATTTCATCCTTGCGGCCGTGAGCGGCTACGAGGTCGGCGCAGCCGTGGGACGCGCGCTCATGGACGCCGAAATGGTGCGCCGGTTCCGGCCGACCGGCATTACCGGACCGCTGGCCGGCGCCATTGCCGGCAGCCTTCTGATGGGCCTGAGCGAGGACGCTACTGTGAGCGCGCTGGGCCTTGCGGCAAACACCACCGCGGGTCTCAACGAGTGGCCCTACTCCGGCGGCGACGAAATGTTCTTTCATCCTGGATTTGCGGCGCGCAGCGCAGTAACGGCGGTCGAACTCGCGGCATCCGGCGCCCAAGCCTCGGAGACCGCTCTCGATGGGCCGGCCGGCCTGTTCGCGGGGCTGGGCAAGGCGGAGAAGGCGTCCGCGGTGATGCCGTTCTCGGGCCCCGCGCTCGAGATTCTATCCGTGTATTACAAGCCTGCGCCAGCCTGCAATTATGCGCAAACGGCTTGCCAGGCTGCGCTGGCGTTGAGCCCTTCGATCGCTAGCCGAGACATTCGCGCGATTACGGTGAAAGCCTCCGCCGCCGCGGTCCATTACCCCGGATGCAATTTTGTGGGGCCCTTCGAGCGCATCCTGCAGGCCAAGATGAGCATCCAGTATTGCGTGGCGGCGACGCTGGCGCGCGGTGCAATCGAAGAAAGCAACTATCACCTGCTATCTGATCCGGAAGTGGTGCGCCTCGCAGGCGTGGTGAAGCTGGAGATGGACCACGAGTTTACTGATGCCTATCCGCGCAGGCAAGGATCGGAAGTGGAAGTCACGCTTGCGAACGGCGAGGTATTGCGTAAGCGGATGCAGGATGTCGTCCCCGCCACGCCGGCGCAGATTCGTGAGCGGTTCCGCGAGGCCTGCGGTGCGCGCGCCGGCGCCATCGAAGAAGTCATCGATCATTTGGAAGAGCACGACGATGTGGGAACCCTATGTGGCTTGCTGAACGAGTAAAGAAAGAATACGCGATGCTGATTGGTGGCCGCTGGGTGCCATCCGCGTCCAACAGTTGGTTTGAATCCGTAAACCCGTTTACGGCCATGCCGTGGGCGTACGTTCCGCGCGGTACGCAGCAAGACGTGGATTGCGCGGTCCAGGCGGCCAAGACCGCGTTCTACGGCCCATGGCGCAAGCTGACGGCCACCGCCCGCGGCGCGCTCTTGCGCCGGTTGGGCGACCTGGTAGCGGAGAACGCCGAACGCCTGGCTGAGATCGAGTCCACCGACAACGGCAAATTGTTGGCGGAAATGCGCGCGCAGTTGAACTATATTCCGCAATGGTTCCACTACTTCGGCGGCCTGGCCGACAAGATCGAAGGGCGCGTGATCCCGATCGATAAGCCGGGCGTGTTCAACTTCACTCGCGAGGAGCCGTTGGGCGTCATCGCGGCCATCACGCCGTGGAACTCGCCCCTGCTGTTGGCTGCGTGGAAACTGGCGCCGGCCTTGGCCGCCGGCAACACGGTGGTGTGGAAGCCCTCGGAATACTCGTCGGTCTCGGCGCTCGAATTCGGCGAACTGTTCGAGAAGGCCGGTTTCCCTCCGGGGGTGGTCAACATCGTGACTGGCTTCGGCAATGAGGTGGGCGAGCCGCTGGTGACCCATCCCGATGTCGCCAAGGTCGCGTTTACTGGCGGGGACAAGACCGGTGAGCAGGTTTACCAGATGGCCGCTCGCGGCATCAAGCACGTGACGCTGGAACTCGGCGGCAAATCGGCCAACATCGTGTTCGACGATGCGGACCTAAGCGCCGCGGTGAACGGCGTGGTGTCCGGTATCTTCGCGGCCACCGGACAGACCTGTATTGCCGGCTCGCGCGCGCTCATCCATCGACCGATTCACGATGAGTTCGTGGAGCGCATTCTGGCATTGGCCAAAACCGCCCGCATGGGCGACCCGCTGGACCTCGCTACGCAAGTCGGGCCGATCACCACCCAGCCTCAATACAACAAGGTGCTCGACTACATTCGCATCGCCAAGGAAGAGGGCGCGGTTTGCAAGCTGGGCGGCAAAAAAGCCGGGCGCGCCGAGTGCGGCGCCGGATGGTTCGTCGAGCCGACTATCTTCACCGACGTGCATCCGGGGATGCGCATCGCCAATGAAGAGGTGTTCGGGCCGGTGCTATCGATCATTCCCTTCGACGATGAAGAAGAGGCGATTCGCATTGCCAACGGCACCATCTACGGCCTGGCGGCGGGTGTTTGGACCACCAGTATGCGGCGCGCGTTGATGATGTCGGAGCGGCTCGAAGCTGGCACGATCTGGGTCAACACATACCGGGCGGTGAGTTACTTGTCGCCGTTCGGCGGTTACAAGCGATCCGGTATCGGGCGCGAGAGCGGCGCGGACGCCATCCGCGAATATTTACAGACGAAGAGCGTATGGATCGACATTTCGGGCAACAGCCCCAATCCTTTTGTAATGCGGTAGAGGAAGCCCCGCTCCTTAACGGTCGCGGTTCCTTGCGAAGCCGTCTTACCGAGCCGCGACCGTCAGGGAGCGGTGGTTTAGACGACGACACTACCGCCTATATCCTCGAAACCCGCAAGTATTTCGAAGACCTGCGCCAGGTGGCTGCGCAACTGGCGGGACTGCTGGTGCTCAGCGCGGCCGGTTCCAAAAGCGCCGGCCCGCATCACCCCATGCTTGAGACGGCCGACCAACTCCACCAGGAAGCTACGGAAAACCTTCACCAGGCGCGCGTCACCAAGCGTGCCCAGCCGCATCATCATTATCTGCTCCAAGCCGCAGCTTCGCTGCGCGCAGCGCTCTCCGCGGCCCATGGAGGCCTCGAAATCGACCCGATTCTCATCCCCCTGCGCGCCGCTTACGCCCACCTGCAATGCGCGTCCAACGAGCTTCCAGGCTTCACGATGGTGGCCTTCGAGCAAGGCTGCTGCGGGAGGCGCGCGTGAAT
>DATJAK010000068.1:0-2577 GCA_035516375.1 Bryobacteraceae bacterium | reverse complement strand
CGACTGTTGTCTCCGGTTCCTGCAGACTCCTGGACATACGCTGGAGAGCATTTGCATTCTGATGAACGACCGCGGCGCACCGGAGCGGCCCGCTGCGGTGTTCACCGGAGACACCCTCTTCGTGGGCGATGTGGGCCGGCCCGACCTTTCGCCGACGCATACGCCGCAACAGCTGGCCGCGATTATGTACCGGAGCCTTCACGAGAAGCTGCTGACGCTTCCGGACAACACCGAGGTCTTTCCTGCCCATGGCACCGGTTCGCTGTGCGGCCGTCAAATGAGCTCGGAAAGCTCCTCCACCATCGGCAAGCAGCGGGAATCGAATTACGCCTTGCTGGCGAAGACGAGTGAGGAATTCGTACACCTTCTGACCGATAATCTTCCTGCGCGTCCCGAGTATTTTGCTCGGGAAGTGGACCTGAACCGGCGGGGCGCGGCGCCGTTGTCGGACCTGCCACCGTTGGCCGCGCTGAGCGCGCCTGAAGTTCTGCGGCTGCAGCAGGAGGGAGTGATCGTAGTGGACACGCGGCCAGCCATGCAGTTCGCCGTGGCGCATGTGCCGGGGTCGGTGCACGTCGCCCTTACCGGGCAGTACGCTTCGTGGGCGGCGCGGATTCTCGGGTTGGACACGCCGCTGATCATTGCTGGAGAAGATCCCGAACACGTACGCGAGTCGCAGGTGCGTATGGCGCGCGTCGGGATCGAGAATGTCGTCGGCTACCTGGCCGACGGCGTGGCAGGTTGGATCAAGAACGGCTTCGAGCTCGACTACATCCCCCAGATCACGGTTCAGGATTTCGTCGAACTGAGGAATCAGGAGCCGGACCGGATCGCCGTACTGGATGTGCGCGAGCCCGGAGAGGTTGCCGGCGGAGTGATTGAAAACTCGGTGAGCATCCCGCTCGGAAAACTCACATCGAGGTTAGCGGAACTGGATCGCGACAAACTTCTGGTAGTGCACTGTAAAGGCGGCTATCGGAGCTCAATCGCCACCAGTATTCTGCGCCGAGCCGGGTTCCGCGACATCGCGAACCTGATCGGCGGTTTCGACGCGTGGAAAGCGGCCGACATGCCTTGCACGATTCCCAGGAGCGTGGGAGCCTAGCGTCAGGGGCGTACGCAGTGCGTGTTATACTCACGCGAATCCAAAACGTTCAACGGAGATCAGCATGGGCGAGCACCCCACACCTGAGCACATTTTGCAAGTCGGCCTGGGATTCTGGGCCTCCAAGACGCTTCTGAGCGCGGTCGAGATGGGCCTTTTCACAGAGCTGGCGCACGGTCCCAAGGACCTGGAAACGCTGCGCGGCCGGTTGGGCCTGCATCCTAGGTCAGCGCACGATTTTCTAGACACGCTGGTAGCGCTAGGCTTCCTGGAACGGCGGGACGGTAAGTATTCCAACACGCCCGCCACGGATCTGTTCTTGGATAAGAACAAGCCTTCCTACATGGGTGGCGTGCTGGAGATGGCCAATCATCGCTTGTACGGCTTCTGGGGGCATTTGACCGAAGCGCTGCGCACCGGCAAGCCGCAGAACGAGGTTCGAACTGGCGACACAGCGCTGTTTGAAGCACTGTACGCCGATCCGGCGCGGCTGCGGGAATTTCTGGCGGCCATGAGCGGAATCAGCCGCGGCGCTGCACGAATGATCGCGGCGAGATTCCCCTGGAAAGACTACAAGAGCTTCGTGGACGTGGGCACCGCGCAAGGCGACACAGCGGCACAGATTGCCATGGCTCATCCCCACATCCGCGGGACCGGCTTCGATCTGGCCGAGGTGGGTCCGATCTTCGAGGATTACGTAGCAGGCCTTGGACTCTCCGGGCGGCTGCAATTCGCGGCGGGCAGTTTTTTTGAGGATCCGCTGCCGAGAGCCGATGTGGTGATCATGGGTCACATTCTGCACGATTGGGACCTGGACACAAAGAGGATGCTTCTGGAAAAGGCTTATGACGCGGTTCCGGACGGCGGCGCGCTGATTGTTTACGAGGCCATTATCGACGATGATCGCTCCAAGAACGCGTTCGGGCTGATGATGAGCTTGAACATGCTGATCGAGTCGCCCGGCGGCTTCGACTACTCGGGGGCCGACTGCCGGGATTGGATGCGTGCTGCTGGTTTCCGGGAGACGCGAGTGGAACACCTGGCGGGGCCGGACTCGATGGTGGTCGGCATCAAATAGCACGAAGTTGCCGCTAAGCGGCGGTGACCAATCGTACAGATTTTCATTTTGCGCCGTTTCATGCGCTTCGCTGGGCGCCACTGCTGTGGGGTCGCATGGTCTTTCTAGCATTGAGCCACAGTCGCCGATGCAAAGACTCATTCTGGCCTACAAGAATTTCGCCGCGAACAAAAACATCAGCCACATTGGGCTCGGCGTGGCCGCGCTGAATACTTGCAAGGTGCTGCGGCGGGAGGGCATCGCGGTAGAGGTCTGGCCGGTGGTCAGTTGCATGGAATTGCGCGATCGGCTGCGCGAGCAACCGGCCAGTCACGTGGTGGTTTCCGCGCCCTGGATGCCGGCGCTCGAAACACATCGTCTGGTGGCGGCCCACACCAACACACGGTTCGCGATG
>DATJAK010000067.1:0-46044 GCA_035516375.1 Bryobacteraceae bacterium | reverse complement strand
CCTGTATGGAGGGACGAGGTCCCCTCCAAGGAAGCATCATCGCGCTCTGGCCGGATCACGGGCTACTCGTACAAAGCTCGGATTAGGGTGATGCCAGCCCGTAAAGTAGGTTTGGAAGAGATTACCTGACGCTGGCCGACTTAACAGGATCTATGGTGGGCGCGGCTCTTTCGGAAACTGACCTCGCCCGACCCAAACACTGCTCAGCTCTCCAAAGGCGCGCGGTTTTCGAAGAGCGGTGATTGCTTCGTGTTTATTGCGTCGTGCGCTTCTTGGCATCCCGGTTCATGCGTTGTAGAAGCTGTTGCTCGACGCGATACCGGAGGTGCGACGTGGCTACGTCGCAGATCTCGTCCACAACTCCATGGACACCTTTGGTCACAGTGAATCGCTCCCACTCTTTGCGGCCGTACTCTCCGGGGTGGACCAGATTTCTCACCTTGCGGGCTTCGTGCGTAAACCCTGCGATGGTCGTGCGCTTGCCGGCCCATGTCACTCGTTTCGGCGGGAACCACGAGAGCTCCGCAGCAATCTCGATTAACTGATTGAGGCTGAAATCAAGGGCGAGATTGCGCTTCCGCCGGAATCGCTTCCCTTTGCATACGTTGGTCTTCTTGACGTCCTGCCAGTACAGCAAGCACATCGCTTGGAGCGCTGCTTCCAGGGCCGAGACCTCCATGATAGTCGCGCCAAGGTACGCCTTTCCCTTCAGGCACCGCCGCACCTCACGGTGATACATGTTGGCCAGCTTCATCAAGCGATCGAACGTGCCCACCAGGTAAGGATAATACCAATGAACTGATGGCGGTCCTCGAACCGTATTCCAGTGTTGAGATAGAGCTGGCACGCTCCTCGTATCTGCAAGTGCTCCAAAATCCTCCATTCGGACGCACTTCCAGCCATCCATGCGCTGTATGGCCCGCCCGGTAAGCTTGAAGCGCGGACGTCACACGCGATCGTCGTAAAATTACTCTTGGTAAACGCCCTTGGGCCAGCCGAACCAAGAGGGAGTGCTGCGATTCGGATCAAAGTTGCCATGCCGACTTAGCGGTCGTAATCCGCGGCTAGGTGAATGCCCGTCCAAGCGATCGTAACACCGGTCTAGAGGAAGTCACTCCGGTTCGTGATGACTGGCGCGCTCCGTCTCGGAAGGCGACTTCGCTCAGCACCCGAGCGGCCGCTTTCGGGACAAGAATGCTGCATCTATACTGGAGTGAAGACAATACCCATTGCGACTGTCCCGGTGCGTATGAGTCAACAAGACATCGAGCGTTACTATTTCGAGAAATTTCGGCGGGCTTATCCGTTACCGCCGGGCGCAGTCACTTATTCTGACAGGCCGGACGTTCGCATAGCAGGGGCACAAATCGGCATCGAAATAACTCACTTCTACGTGACGCCAGGAACCTCCCCGGCAAGCGAACAGGGTCAGTCAAATCTACGCGAGATCGCAGTGGCCGAAGGACAGAAACTATTCACGACCAACGGAGGGGCAAATGTCGCGCTGACCTTCAGCTTTGACAAGACTCAACCCATTCAAGACGTGCGCGCTCTTGCCAGAAAACTAGCCGACCTCGGAAAGCGCATTGAACACGACGGGAACGGACAGGTCAGGAAAAATATTTTTGCAGACATCCCCGAACTCGAGTTCGTTTATCTGTACGCCCGCGAATTGCAGCATGACGATGAGCTCGATCCAGAATTCCCGAATGGCGCTCCCGACCTGTCTGAGGGCTTCCGGATCTGGGCCGACTACAGGAATCGGCGCGAAGTTCGAGCCAGGCAAACCGGGATCTATAAGCCATTGGCGTTCCCAGCCCGCTGGAACGTCGTCCAATCTCACTCGTTCGGGCTGATGTCGATCACGCGGCTGAACGAAATCATTTCCGAGAAAGAAAAGAAGGCCCAGCGTTATGCGCAGTGCGACGCCTATTGGTTATTAATTGTCGTCGATTTCATCGACCCTGCCCAGGAGCAGGAAATACGGATCGACGGGCTCACCGTGCGGTCCAACATGTTCCGGAGAATCATCATCTACAAGCCGGGTTTCGAGCAGATCATCGAACTGGAGCCGCAAAAGCGGGAAGCGGATACCGCCGACTCATTGATGTGACATGGTTTGGCAGCCATGCCTCTAGATTAGGAACGATAAACGCGCAAGCGTACGGCGATCTACCAAACCGTTAATGGCTGTTCCGCCGATTGGCGCACCGCAGCACCGGCGCCGACTGAACCAGCAGGAATGACTGCTAAGTTAACGCATATGTGGGTGCGCCCCAGGGTCGGACTTAGTTGCGCGCGGCCAATTCCATCATGAGCTTGCCCGTGGAGAAACGATAGCAAGTATCGAATTCCGGGCATGACGTGCATTGGTCCCACGCATTGAGATCCGCCGTCACTTTCGAGCCGATCGTAATCACGCCAGTCTGTTCCCTGCGATATGCAAAAACCTTGCCCGCGGCCTCCTGATCACGAGCGATCATTCCCTGCCGGAAACAACTGTCCATAGCAGGATGCGTGCGACGTCATAAACACCTCCCGGCTGGTTTTTCTCTTACAGCGTTCGCAGGAAGGCCACGAGATCAGCCTTCTCTTGCGTGGTCAACTCCACCTCAGAAATCAAATTGAAAAACTCTACGGTGTCCTCAATCGTGAGCAGTCGGCCGTCATGCATATACGGGGGCGACTCTTTAATTCCACGAAGTGGGAACGTTTTGATCGGGCCATCGGCCGAAGCCATCATGCCGTTGATCATCCGCGGTTTGTAGAAACGTTCCGTCTGCAGATTGTGCATCAGGTTGTCGGTATAGAACGGCGCCGGATGGCAGGTCGCGCACTTCGCTTTACCGAAGAACAAAGTTTGCCCCCGCGTTTCCGCCGGAGCGGCCACTCTCGGACTCAACTGGCCGTCGATGCCGAGCTTGGGTGCAGGCGGAAAATCCAGCAATTCTTCGAGTTCAGCCATATAGTGAACCTGGCTGCCGCGATCCAGGATATTGATCCCCTTCTTGGCCGCGGTCAGCGGGTCGCCATCGAAGTAGGCAGCACGCTGCTCGAACTCCGTGAAATCCTCCACGTTTTTCAACGCGCGTTGCGAGCCGAACAGGCGCTGTATGTTCACGCCGCGCAGCGAGGGAGTCTCAATGCGATGACGGAATTCCTGCGGACGAATGTCCCCAACCAAGTGTGTGGCGCCATTCGTGTGCCCATTGACGTGGCAATCGAAACAGGTGACGCCACGGTGCGCATGCTCGCTCCGGCGATCCTCGGTTTGATTGAACTGCTGCTGTGGAAAGGGCGTTACCAGCAGCCGCAGGCCTTCGATTTGCTTGGGATTTAGAATCCCGTTAAACAGTTCGTAGTAGTTTTCGATGGTCACGACCTTTCCTTGGGAGACGTCGCCGAGATCGGGCCGCGTAGTCAAGTAAATCGCGGGCGGATACTCCGGCATGATGTGGTCGGGCAGATCGAAGTCGAGATCGAAGCGCGTCAGGTCGCGCCCTTCCTGCTTCTTGATCTCATCGATGTGGTACTTGGGAAACAGCATTCCTCCTTCCGCATGATTCGGATGCGGCAACGGCATGAAGCCCAGGGGAAAAACATCCCGGTCGCGGATCTCTTCCGGGTGCATTTGTGCGAGTTGTTCCCAAGTGAGGCCGCCCCGAAGCTTCACTCGCACGCCTTCTTGAATCGCTTTGCCACGTGACATGGTTACGCCCTTAGCAGGGCGGTCGCGCAGGTCATAGCGCTCCTCCAGCAACGCTCTCTGACGCTGCATGATGGCGGGCTTGGCGGCACTCATGCGCGCCATGACGCTGGCGAAATCCTCTTGAATCACCACCGGCGAATAGCTTGATTGCACCTTAGCCGCTGGCTGTGCGAACAGTCCGCCCAGGGGGACTGCGAGACCCGCAACCAGAATTGCGGCACACTTCGGTCGTATTCTCACGTGACTTTTCTCCTTCCCAGTCAGCCTTCAGGCCGACGCTTTCCGGGTCGGACAACACCGCCCACAGCCTCCGTTGAAGCTATTAAGAGCTGTTTGTCCTCAATTGTTTATAGTCCTACTCGATTGTGTTGTCAATGTCACGTGCGTGGTTTTGGAATGATGAGCGTCAGCGGTTCTGAAAATTCGCACCACCAGCGTCACCGCGCCCTTCCGGGGTGTCAAAGTGACCCTCGAGGTGGACGAAAACACCTTGTATCCTCTTCTCCGCAGATTGGAAAACCAAAAGCTGCTGGTCAGCCAGTGGAGGGTGGAAGACAAACGGAACAAACGCTTCTACCGCCTTTCCGAGGAAGGACAGTCGGTGCTCGACTGGCTGCTGGAGGAGTGGCGGAGCATCAACGGATCGATTGAAAAGCTGTTGCAGTCGCCCGTGCCGGCAGGAAGGAGAGAAGTATGAAGCGGGAACTGACGAATCAAGAATTGCTGGACCGATATATTCACTCCGTGAAGATGGGGCTGCCCCCGGACAAGATGGAAGACATCGCGGCGGAAATCCGCTCCAACCTGCAGTCGCTGGTGGAAGATCGGGCCACGGAACTAGGGCGGGAACTGAGCCCGGAGGAAGTGAGCGCGATTCTGAAACAGCACGGTCATCCGATGGTGGTGGCCAGCCGGTACTGGGATCGGCCCGGGCGGGGCCTGATCAGTCCGCAGTTATTTCCGTTCTACTGGTTCACGCTGCGCGCCGTTTTCGGTCTGTGGGTGACGGTCCGATTGATCATTGCGGTGTTTGAGTTTCAGGGAACCGCGACCGCGGGCTCGATCCTTCTGCGGTTTGGCCGCGACATTTTGCTGGCGGGATTCATTATTGCTGCGGGCGTCACGCTGCTGTTCGCCGTTTGGGAATACCTGGAGTTCAAGTTCCGATATTCGCAAAGATGGAAGCCGGAGTCGCTGCCTCCTATCCCGGCTCCCATCCGGCAACCGCAGCCGCCGCAACCGCGGCCTATGTTTCAGATCATTCGTGGGGTGGTGTGGCTCATCTTTTGGGCGATGGCGTTGTTCTGGCCCGCGATGTTCTGGGTGTGGGGCGAAAGGAGCGTCTTCAGCGCGTCAGATACGGTTTACGCGATGCGGCTGCCCATGTGGCTGCTGGCATTGTGCTGGATTTCTCAGGGGTGGCTGAACTATACGCGCTTCGCCGCAGCCGAGTGGCGAGCGTTCTTTCGGGTCGCTGTGAATGTCGCGGGAATCGTTCCAGCGATCTACGTGCTGCACGCGGGGGATTTGCTGGTAGCGGGTCCGAACTGGGTTCCCGCCGAGAGCAAGTCGCTGGCGACTCTGAATCAAATGGCCGGGGGAGTATTGGTGCTGGCCTGTATTTTTGCAGGCTTGCTGTGTGTGCATGAATTGCGCCGGTTCGTAAGGAAGAGTGGGCGGCGCCTGGGCAGGCGCCGTCTCACGGGTGATTCCGCCGCCTAACTAAAACCAAGCGAGGAAATACTTAGGCGATATCCATTGTCCCGGCAACGCTGCTGGCAAACGGGTTGCCTTGACCGGCTACATCGCGCCCCAATGGAGGCACCCCGAAATGGCGAGGCGCGCCGCCTGGAAAGGCGGCGGCAGGCCAGAAGGCCTGGCCCCACAGCGGCGGTACCGGGCGCGGCGCGTTATAGTGAACGGGAACCTAGCAATCATGGGGCGCATCCGCGTACTTCCCGATCGAGTGGCCAATCAAATCGCTGCGGGCGAAGTGGTGGAACGGCCCGCTTCCGTCGTCAAGGAACTGCTCGAGAATTCGCTGGATGCCGGCGCGGCGAGTTTCCGCATAGAGGTCGAATCGGGTGGGCGCCGGCTGATTCGCATCGCTGACGATGGCTGCGGCATGCTGCGCGACGACGCGCTATTGGCCTTCGAGCGCCACGCCACCAGCAAGCTGCGCGACGTGAAGGACCTGCTTTCGATTTCCACGCTCGGTTTTCGCGGCGAAGCTTTGCCTTCGATCGCGTCGGTCTCGCGGCTGCTGCTCGAAACGCGGTCGGCGGAAGAGACCACGGGCACGCGCATCGAGATTGCCGGCGGCAAGATGCTGCGATGTGAGGAGGCAGCGTTGGGAGGCGGTACCGTGATCACGGTGCGCGACCTGTTTTACAACGTGCCCGCGCGCAAGAAATTTCTGCGCACGGAGCCGACGGAACTGGCGCACGTCGCTTCGCTGGTGACGCACTACAGCCTGGCGCACCCCGACAAGACATTCCGTCTAAATAACGGACCAAACGAATTGCTGCACGTGACGCCGGTGGGCACGCTCGCCGAACGCGTCTACCAGGTGTTTGGCAGCCAGGTGTTGGAAGACCTGGTGGAGATCGGGGTGCGCGAACGGGAGCTGTTCCTGCCGCCGGTGAGTGTGCCGCCATCGCAGGCGATTGCGGAGTATCGCAGCGAGCCCCCGGAACCGGAGGTCCGTAAGTTCCGCCTGATGGGCTTCTTTTCGCGGCCGCAAGTGCAGAAGGCCAATCGCAATTCGATTTTCATTTTTGTGAATGGGCGGCTGATTCGCGACCGGCTCCTGCTGCATGCGCTTTCGTCGGCCTATCACAACCTGATTCCGCCGGCGGCGTACCCGTTCGCGCTGTTGTTTCTGGAATGCGACGCAGAAGAGGTGGACGTGAACGTGCACCCTTCGAAGACGGAGGTGCGGTTTCGCCACAGCTCATTCGTACACGATTTCGTGCGTGATACGCTGCGCGAGCGATTGATGGAGAGCCGTCCGGCGCCCTCGTTTTCACCGACGCCGCGGCCCCAGGTTGCGGAGCAGCCGGCCGCTCGTCTGCCGTACTCCGAATTCAGCCAGATGTTGGAGAATGAAGCGCCGCCGGGACCGGACGTGCTGGTGAGCGAGCTGCCCGCGCCTGCAGAAGCGCCTGTCACCGACGTTGCTTCCGGGCTGATGCCCGAGTTCACGCTGCGGCCCGCACTCGCGCCCGTTCCGCGCCTGGATTTCAGCGCGCCGGCGATTGAGGTGGCGCCCGGCCCGCCGCCTTCCGGAAAGCTGTTCCGCCGTCTCGACGCCCACGGAGAATTTCCCGCGGAGGCGATTCCCGCCCCCGAGATGTCGCTCTCGGTGCTTTCCGATTTACGGCCGCTCGGCCAAATCCACGAGAGCTTCATCATCGCCGCCGGGCGCGACGGGCTGTGGATCATCGACCAGCACGTGGCACACGAGCGCATCCTGTTCGAGCAAGTGATGAAGCAGCGGGCGGCCGGACGCGTGGAGATGCAGCGCCTGCTGATGCCGCTGATTTTGCAGCTGACGCCCGAGCAGCAGATCGACTACGTTCGCATCGCAGAGGAATTGCACGCTTCCGGATTTGAAACCGAGCCGTTCGGCAACCGGACGATCGCGGTGAAGGCGGCTCCGGCAGCGGTGGGCGCGTCGGACCTGGAGAAGATCCTGTTCGAGATTTTGGAGATCACCGAGAGCGAATTCCGCGGTGCGTCGCTGGACGACCTGCGGCGCGGCATCTGCGCGTCTATCGCCTGCCGGGCGGCCATCAAAATTAACATGCGGCTGGACATGGCCAAGATGGAATGGCTGCTGCGCGCGTTGGCGGCGACGGATTGTCCCATGAGCTGCCCGCACGGGCGGCCGATCGCCATGCACTACTCGACCAGGGAGATCTTGAAGGCGTTTCATAGGATTTGAATCTGTTATCATGAAGCGGGAACAGTGATAACATGATTCGGACCCAGATCAGCCTGGATGAGAAGGAGTATGCTCTTGCGAAGAAGGGCGCTCGGGCACTTGGAATATCAATCGCTGAATTTGTTCGCCGGGCTGTGAGGCAATCGCTCCCTCCCGCCGGCCAAGGCCCCTGGATGCAGTATGCCGGCTTCGTAGAGTCGGGTGACCCTCGTTCCTCCCAGCATATTGACGAGTTGGTCTATGGCACGAAGGACTGAGTGCTATGTGGATACTTCGGCGTTCCTCGCCTTCCTGGATCGCTCGGACAGCTATCACGCGCTCTTTCGAAAGCTTTTTTCCAAGCCCCCAGCATTGATCACATCGGCGCTTGTGGTGGCCGAGGGCCATGGCTGGTTCTTACGCCGTTATGATGCCCAACGGGCTATGCATTTCCTCGCCTTTGTGGATGCATTGCCAGCTTTGAGCATCGAGCCGTTCGGCGCGGAAGAACTGCCGGCAACGGCAGGTATCTTGAAAAAGTTCGCCGACCAGAAACTAACGTTGGCTGATTGCCATGGTCTTGTAATCATGCGCGCCCATCGCATCTCGACTTGTTGGTCGACGGACCGGCATCTCGCCTTGACAGGCGCATCGCTCGTAATCTGATTCGATAGTTGGCCCTCCTTGACACCTGCCCCGTCATCTGCAAAAGTGTAGTTCAGGCGAACAAAAGGCGAAACAAGAGATGGGCGCGACGGTCCTCCACAAACAGTTCGAAGCAGTGCTCGGCGGGCCGTTCCAGTGGCAGGCGCGGCCGGTTCCGGAAACCGTGCGCACCGGGGTATCGGAACTGGATGCCGTTACCGGCGGGCTGCCGCGTGGGTGCTTGACCGAGATTTTTGGGCCGGCGTCTTCCGGGCGCACCAGCTTGCTGATTTCCATCCTGGCTGCGGCTACCGAGCGCGAGGAGTCCTGCGCGCTGGTGGATGCCGAAGATTCCTTCGATCCCTCGTCGGCAGCCGCGGCGGGGGTGAGGTTGGAGCGCCTGCTCTGGGTCCGCTGCGGGCACAGCGCCGAGCATGCGCTGAAAGCCGCCGATCTTCTGATCCAAGGCGGCGGGTTCGGACTGGTGGCGATGGACCTGGGCGATACTCCGCCAAAGACGGCGCGGCGCATTTCGCTGACCTCCTGGTTCCGGTTGCGGCGGGCGGTGGAACATACCCCCACGGTCCTGGTGACGGTGGCGCGGCAATCGAACGCCAAGACCTGCGCTTCGCTGATGCTCGAATGCACGCGCGAGCGGGTGGCGTGGCGCAGCGGCCGAGCCGAAGCCGACCAAAAGTTGCTGCGTGGCATCCGTGTGCGCGTGGCGCGGCGCAAGCCGGAGCGTGCGGTGGCGGCGATCTACGAAGCCTCTGCGTTGGAGTAGGCATGTTCGCGTCACTTCACGGCAGCGGGAATTTGCGCGCGGTGGCCTTCGAGTTTTCGCCCCTGGTGGAACAGACCGCGCCCGATACCGTGACCTTCGATATTGCGGGGCTCGAGCGGCTCTTCGGGATGGCGCAGGATGTGGCCGCAGCAATCGCGCGGCGGGTGAAAGAAACCGGGCTGCGGACGAACCTGGCGCTGGCGGCGAATCCCGATGCAGCCATCTGCGCGGCGCGCGGGTTCGCCGGGGTCAGTATCCTCCCGCAGGGCGATGAGGCCAAATTTCTGGGGTCACTGCCGCTGGCGCTGCTGGGGCCATCGCCGGAATTGCACGAGACGCTGGAGCGGTGGGGCATTCGCAGTTTTCAACAAATGGCCGCGCTGCCTCCTCTAGGCATCGCCGAACGGCTGGGGCCCGAGGGGCTCCGTTTGCGTCAACTGGCGCGCGGGGAAATAGAGCGGAAATTACTTCCGCTCGAAGAGCCTCCGCATTTTGCCGATGAACTCGAACTGGACTACCCGGTGGAATTGCTGGAGCCGCTGGCGTTTGTGCTGGCGCGCCTGCTGAGCGGGTTGACTACGCGGTTGGCCACGCGCGCTCTGGCCACCAACGAATTGCGTCTGCGGCTGGAACTGGAAGACCGCGGAAGCCACGAGCGCACGCTGCGGCTGCCGGTGCCGTCGCTCGACAACCGCGCGTTCTTAAAGCTGCTGCTACTGGACTTGGAGGCGCATCCGCCCCCGGCGCCGGTCGTGAAGGTTCTGCTGGAAGGGAACCCGGTGAAACCGCAGGCGGCGCAGAATGGGCTGTTTCTTCCCGGGTCGCCCGAGCCGGTGAAACTGGAGCTGACGCTGGCACGCATCAAAGCCATCGTGGGCACAGATCGCGTGGGGTCGCCGGAATTGGTGGATTCGCACCGGCCGGGGGCGTTTCAAATGGCGGAGTTCGGGGGAAGGCAGACGACAAAAAACGATCGTCTGCCCCACACGCGTTTGATCTTGCGCGTCTTTCGGCCGCCGCGCCGGGCGCGGGTGGAACTGGACGCCGGACAGCCGCTGTTTGTGACTGCCACGGGGATTCGCGGGCGCGTGCAAGAACGGGCCGGCCCATGGCGAACTTCCGGAGAGTGGTGGACGTTCGATCCGTGGTCGCGCGATGAATGGGACCTGGCTCTGAGCGATGGCGCGCTGTACCGGATCTACTGCGAGCCGCGGGGGTGGTTTTTGGAGGGAAGTTATGACTGAGAGCTACATCGAACTCCACGCGCGCTCGGCCTTCAGCTTTTTGGAAGGCGCTTCTGTGCCGGAAGAACTGGCCGGAGCATGCGCGCAATTCCATATGCCGGCCATGGCGATTGTGGATCGCAATGGCGTCTACGGCGCGCCGCGGTTCCATATGGCGGCGAAGAAGGCGGGCGTTCGCGCGCACATTGGATCGGAGATCACCTGCACCAACGGTGTCTCGTATCCTTTGCTGGCGGAAACGCGCGCAGGCTACCAGAACCTGTGCCGCCTCGTCACCCGCATGAAGCTGCGCGCCAAGAAAGGCGAAGGCGCAGCCACGCTGGAAGAACTGGAGGAGTTTTCCAAGGGCCTCATCTGCCTCACGAGCCATCCCGATGAACGCCTGCTCGCAATTTTCGGCAAGGGCAACGTTTATGCCGAACTCCAGCGCCACTACCATCGCGATGAGGAGGCGCGCAATCAGACGATCGCAGAGCGTGCGCGGCGGCTGGGGATTCCGCTGGTTGCCACCAACGGTATTGCCTATGCCACGCCGCCGCAACGCGAGCTGCTCGACGTATTCACCTGCATCCGCCAAAAAGTGACGCTGGCCACAGCCGGCCGGTTGCTCGAGCGCAATTCCGAGCGGCATGTCAAAACGCCCGCAGAAATGGCGCACCTGTTTGCCGATCTTCCCGAGGCCATCGCCAACACCTGCGAAATCTCCTCGCGCCTGGAGTTCACTCTGGCCGATCTCGGCTACGAATTCCCGCGCTACCCGGTGCCGGATGGCGAAACCATCGCGTCGTTTCTGCGCAAACGCGTCGATGAGGGCGCGCGCAACCGCTACCGGCCCTATTCCGAGAAGGAGCAGCGGCAGATCGAACGCGAGCTGGCGCTGATCGAGAAGCTCAAGCTGGAAGGATATTTTCTGATCGTCTGGGATATCGTTCAGTTCTGCCGGGAAAACGGCATCCTGGCGCAGGGGCGCGGCTCGGCGGCCAATAGCGCGGTCTGTTATTCGCTTGGAATCACGGCGGTCGATCCGATCGCGATGGAGCTGCTGTTCGAGCGGTTTCTCTCCGAGGAGCGCGGGGAGTGGCCGGACATCGATATCGATCTGCCTAGCGGCGATCGGCGCGAGCGCGTCATTCAATATGTGTACCAGCGGTTCGGCAAGCTGGGCGCGGCCATGACAGCCAACGTGATCACTTACCGCGGCCGCTCCGCCGCGCGAGAAGTGGGCAAAGCGCTGGGCTTCGAGATCGCCACGCTCGAGCGGCTGGCAGGCCTGGTGAACACCTTCGAATGGAAGGATCCCAAAGATACCAGCGCACGCCAGTTTCGCGAGGCTGGTTTCGATATCGACAATCCACGCGTCCGCAAATTTTTCGAGCTCTTCGAAATGGCGCAAGATCTGCCGCGCCACCTCGGCCAGCATTCCGGTGGAATGGTGATCTGCCAGGGGCAGCTCGATTCCGTAGTGCCGCTCGAACCGGCCACCATGCCCGGGCGTGTAGTGGTGCAGTGGGACAAAGAAGACTGCGCCGATATGGGGATCATCAAAGTGGATCTGCTCGGCCTGGGCATGATGGCCGTAATGGAAGAGTGCATCCAACTGATCCCGGAAGTTTATGGCGAACCGGTCGATTTGGCGCACCTGCCGGCAGACGACCCGGCCGTTTACGCAGCCCTGCAAAAGGCCGACACCATCGGCATGTTTCAGGTGGAGAGCCGCGCGCAGATGTCGTGCTTGCCACGCATGCGGCCGAAAAAGTTTTACGACATCGTGGTGCAGGTGGCGATCATCCGGCCGGGGCCCATTGTGGGCAAGATGGTGCATCCGTATTTGAATCGGCGGCTGGGCCGCGAGGCGCCGGATTGCCTGCACCCCTCACTCGAAGAAGTGCTCCACCGCACGCTGGGCGTGCCGCTGTTTCAGGAACAGTTGCTGCGCATGGCCATGATCGCGGCCGGCTTCACGGGCGGCCAAGCCGAGGAACTGAGGCGCGCCATGGGGTTCAAGCGCTCGGAAAAACGCATGGCCGATATTGAGGTGAAGCTGCGCGCCGGCATGGAGAAGAACGGCATCACGGGCAAGGTGCAGGACACCATCGTGCATTCGATCACTTCGTTTGCGCTGTACGGTTTTCCCGAATCGCACGCCGCCAGCTTTGCGCTGCTGGCTTATGCCAGCGCGTACTTGAAGAGCCATTATCTCGCAGCGTTCACTTGCGCCATGCTGAACAACCAGCCGATGGGATTTTATGCGCCGGCAATCCTGATCAAAGATGCGCAGCGGCATGGGTTGCGCGTGCTGCCGGTGGATGTCACGAAATCGGAGTGGAATTGTATGGTGGAGGCTCCGCTCCCTGACGGTCGCGGCTCGGTAACGAAGCGTCACGGCTCCAAACCGAGCCGCGACCGACAGGGAGCGGTGGTTCCACCCCACCTCCACCTCCGCCTCGGCCTCCGTTACGCCAAAGGCCTGCGCGAAGAAGCCGGCCACGCCATCGTGCGCGCGCGTCCATTTACCAGCGTCGACGACCTGGCGCTGCGCGTCCCCGAGCTGCGAAAAGACGAAATCAACCGTCTGGCTGAAATTGGCGCGCTGAATTCGCTCGACCGGATCCATCGGCGCGATGCACTTTGGCAGGCGCAGCGCGCGATTCTGCCGGTTGGCCCGCTGCTCGAGCCGCTGGAGGAAAAGGGCGTGGGTTCGCCGCTCGCTCCCATGCAAACGGAAGAACGCCTGGTAGCCGATTATCGTGGAACCGGCTTAACCATTGGCCGTCATCCCATGGCATACCGCCGCGCGGAAATGAACGCGCTCGGAGTCACACGCGCCGCAGAGCTGGCGAATGTGAGCGATGGCCGGCTGGTGCGGATCGCCGGTTCGGTGATCGTGCGCCAGCGTCCGGGCACAGCCAAGGGCTTCGTATTTTTTAGCATGGAAGACGAGACCGGCGTCATGAACGCTATCGTGACTCCGGCGATCTTCGATCGCTACAAATTGGAAGTATTGAGCGGGCGCTTCCTGCTCATCGACGGCGTGCTGCAAAACCTGGACGGCGTGATTTCGGTGAAAGCCGGACGCATCGCCGGACTACCGTCTGGGGCCGCCGCGGAATCCCACGATTTCCATTGAAGTGAAGCTCAAACCTTGGCCGATTGGCCGAAGGCAATCAACCCCAGCGATTCCAGAGTGCGCCACACGCGCTCGCAGCTTTCTTGCGGGCTCTCCCGCGAGGAGTCTACAACCAGCTCGGGCCGCAGCGGGGGCTCGTAAGGGTCGGTGACACCGGTGAAGTGAGGGATCTCGCCGGCCAAAGCTTTCTTGTAGAGGCCTTTGACATCCCGTTCCACCAAAACTTCCAGCGGACACGTTACGTGAACTTCCACGAAGGCGGAAATGGACGCCCGCAGCTCATCGCGAATCGTGCGGTAGGGCGAAATCGCCGCGGCAATGGCAATCACGCCCTGGCGGGTCAGAAGTTCACAGACAAAGCCGATGCGGCGAATATTTTCGTCGCGATCCTCTTTACTGAAACCCAGTCCCTTGGACAGGCGCGTGCGGATCACATCGCCATCGAGCAGTTCCACCCGCGCACCGTGCGCGCACAGCCGGGTGGCAACCAGTTGGGAAAGCGTGCTCTTACCCGCGCCTGACAGGCCCGTGAACCAAAGCGTGAAACCTTTGTGCAAGCACCAAGTTTAGAAAGGGTCTCAGAACGCTGTCAATACTTGATCACGGTGCGCCGCGACTTCTTTCGCAGCCAGAAGGATCCAACCAACAGAGCCAGACCCACGGTAGAACCGGTCCACGGTTCGGGAACCGGATTGCTCGGGGTCTGTACCTGAAAGGCCACCGAGTTGGGTCCTGGATCATTGGCATTGTGGTCCCACGAGTTGACGTCCGCGGTTCCCAGCACGCTGGTGGACGTGTTACTGGAAATTTTGAACCCGCCTAAGGAGCTGCCGGGAGCGAGATCGGTGGACATACTGTCACTGAAGAAGGTAATGGAGTTCACTCCATTGACCAAACCGATTTCGTATTCCCAACCGCTGGGTTCGGCAGTTACGGTAATCGGAGCGTTGATCGCAATCGAGAACTGGTCAACATAGTCCGGACTGCCGGCCGGTTGATTGTTGAACACCGTGTAGGTCCAAACATCGGGAACACTGGTATTCGTCGTGATGTTGGCAGCCAGAACCGAGGCCGCCAGCGGATGCAACGTCACCGAAACAACAACTAAGAATAAAAGAGTGCAGACCAAACGTTGCAAGTGAGTTCTCCTTTTCCAGCAAAATTACAAGTACTACGGGTTTCATTATTGGGTGGGGGTGGGATCACTAATAGACTGGCTTTGGTTAGTGATATCGAACTGGATTTCTCGAACTACGACCATCAGCCCAGCACGCTTATCGCAGCAGGTGCCGTCAATATTAACGAAGGTTGCCTGCCGTATCTTGCCATTCGATAAGACCGCATGACTCAAATCGAGGAAGCCGGCATTAATTGCGGGAGCATCGGGGGTGTGCTGCAATGAGATGTGCGCACCCTAAAGTGGCTCGTGGTGCTTTTGCTGGTTGTCTTTCTGGCGGCCCTCGGATACCGCGTAGTATCGCGCAAATACTACGTATGGCTTCCCGGTTACGTGCAGTGGCTGGCCCACCAGGAAAAATCGAAGACCGAGCCGGTACACATCTTCTTCTTATACGCAGACCATTTTGAGCCCGGGCAGCGTTTTGATCTCATGGAGCGCTGGCTGAAGGAGTATCCGCGGCTGGCTGACCGTCACCGCGACAGCACGGGCCGCCACCCGCAGCACACCTGGTTCTATCCGGCGGAGCAGCCCATCGACCGCAATCTCAAGGCTCTGCAGAAACTGGTGGCCGCCGGTTATGGCGAAACGGAGCTGCACTTCCACCATTCGCATGACACGCCGGCCTCCACACGGCAGCGGATGGAGGCGGGGATTTCGTTCTTGCAGCGGTTCGGGTTTCTCAAAGGGGTCGACGGGCACACGCACTTTGCATTCATTCACGGCAACTGGGGTCTGGATAACAGTTTGGGCGATCAGTTCTGCGGTAACAGCCGGGAGTTACGAATGTTGAAAGAGCTCGGCTGCTTTGCGGACTTTACCTTTCCGAGCCTCTGGGAGTTGTCGCAACCGGCCTGGGTAAACGGTATTTACGAGGTCGCCGACGATGATCGGCCTAAGTCCTACGACCGCGGTGTGCCCGTATCTCTCGGCTGGCATCCCACCAGTGACTTGGTTCTCGTGCAAGGCCCTTTGATGATCGTGCCCACGATCAACCCGGCGAGGCTATTCTTCTACGTTGTGGACGCCGATATTCATCCGTCCGTGCCGGCAACGCCGCAGAGGGTGGATGCTTGGGTGCATGCGAACATTCACGTGATAGGACGTCCGGACTGGGTCCTGATCAAAGCCCATGGGCACGCGGCGAGCTCTACTCAAGACCTGGAAGAAACCCTCGGGACGGATTTCGATAACGCTCTTACTTATCTGGAGACGCGCTACAACGATGGGGAGCATTATCGCCTGCATTATGTGACTGCACGCGAAGTCTACAATCTGATTCGGGCAGGCGCTGAAGGCAAACAAGGGGATCCGCAACAGTACTACAATTTCGTCGTACCGCCCTATGAAGCGGATGTAGCCAAAGTGGCAGATCAAGGCCAGCCATAGCGAAACCTACGGTACGGCCTCACCTATGGATGAAAACGGCAACAGTGAGAGCGGCAAGAGGAAGAGCTATGGTCAGCCCTTCGACGAGGAGCGCACGCGAGGCTAACCTCCTTGCTCGATCAAATCGGGCCGCGACGCGGCTGATACCCATTCCCACGAGAACAATTGGCGACCCCAAGACTCTGAACCAACAGAGCCAGCTTAAGCTCTGCGCCACATAATTGTCACCAAATATGACCACACTCAGACAAACTGGCGCACTCAGGCTGAGACCGACCAAAAAGCGCGAATATGCCGTATACAGAACTTCAAACTTTGCAATGATCCGGATCAGGAAGGCAGTTGGCACCAGGAATAGACAGCCGATGAAGAGCTGGAGCATTGTGTCGCCAGCAGCAGCCATACCGCCGGACGCGGTCACGGGGTCCTGGAGTTCCCATAGGTGACGCCTATAGAGTGCGGCCGCGGCAAACACTAAGACCGCGGCATACCCCATGGCAACTAACCCGAACTGGATCCGGATAGAGATTGGTTTCACAAGAATCCCAGAACCTATGGTCACGGCATGCTCATGTTCGCATCACTACCGTTTAGCGCATTCGAAGTGTTACAAGCTTCCGGCCTGCCGTGCCGTTTGAGTGCGGCGATGGCTTCGGAATATGAGGCGAGTTTACCTTCCGCCGCCGCCAGCGCTATATCTCCCGCTACCGTGCTGTCGAACTCCTCAGTAAATTCAGCCCGGCCCGTCTCCTTCGGCAGCCGCAGCAGAAACGGAATATATGGTCTTTCCCGATCGCCGGTGGCTCTTCGCTCTGCATCAGCCGAACCATCACGGAGACTCTGAAGAATACTCACACGCAATGGATGATCGGATGTCACCAACACCGCCGTACGGTCCCAGAGTCCAGCCTGCTCCAAGGTCACCCGGACCTCGCTCAGTACGTTGTCCGCCAAAACTAAGTTGTCGAAATAATTGCCATTGCCGGCAGTTAGCGATCCGGTGCGGCGGTCATACAATCCCGGCAAATGCGGAACCGGCAAGTGAACAACGGTGAATCGGTAATGTGAGTCTCGAATAACCGCCAAGGCGTGGTTATACAAATCCGTGAACTCATCTAAGTGTTCGGTCTGCGATTCTCGAACCATTTCCGGGCTCGGTGTTTGTACCCGGACGAGCCCAGAGCGTTCCGCTAATGGAAACTGGAGCAATTGCCGCCTGGCAAGATCGATCGCCATTCCGGATAGTCTGCGGTTTCGAGTTGCGATTTCCTCGACAAATTGCGACTCCGCCGGCCTGGCATAACAATATGTCAGCGCGTCGCCTAGAACCCGGCAATATGGGTGATACCATCCCACCATCGCCGTAGTGAGGCCCAAGGAGCGAGCCGCAGCAAATACGGTCTGCGTGGATTGAAACGTGTGCGGCGCACCGCTACAGGGCGTGAGCAGGAGTGAACCCGACGGGGTAACATCGGCCCCGGTCATTCTCTGACAAGTCAGAGCCGCTGGAACCGCATCAATGGTGTCTTTCCCCGGACGGATCGCTCTTTCGGCGGATAAGCTCATCTCACGGAACGCGTCGAAACCGCGCAGTTCCATTCCAGCCGGCCGCCCATCAAACAGCAGGTACTGATCGAGTTCATCGAAGATCAACCAGACGATCCGGCTTCCGCCGCCGTTACTCGGATTGGCCGCGTCTCTCGCACCGACTACTGAATCCGCAATGTGCTTGGGGCGGCTGGTGTATATCTGATAGAGACTCTGGCCGAGAACGAGAACCGGCAGCGGGCTCAGCAACAGCACCAGTAGTGTCGCACCGCGCACAAACGGCCGCCGATACCACGCCACTACACAAGCCAGGATCAACGCCAAAAACATCAGGCCGACGGTCCCCAGCCTCCCATAGTGATCCACAAGACTCTGGTAGGCGAAAAGGTGATACCGCCTGCGCAGCATGTTGATCGGCACAAGCAATAACAGGAGAAAGGCGAAATCCCTGGCCGTCTTCAGCCGCACGGAATTTTGGGCAAGTTGTGCGGCGACAACCAGCGCAGCCGCGAGAACCGTGATATCTATCAGAGCCGCCAGCAGCATTGCCAGCCTCTCATGTGTCGGGACCAAACCAGGCGGCAAAAAGTAACTCAGGTAGGGGCTTTCGATATACGACCAAACATCCAGGAACAGCAGACTCGCTAAGGACACAGCGATCAGAACCCGGCGGCGCAGGGGAGTGCCTACCGTTCCCGATCTAGATGCTCCTCGGGAACTGCTAGCGTGCGTATTGTCCTGTCCTTCCACGATACGAAGCTCCCGCCAAGCGGGCCAGAGGGTTGTAGACGGGTTGCTTGGCCAACGACGATGAATCTTCCACTGAACCTGCGGGCTCCTGGGATACTCGGATGAACGCAACACTCAAGCCCAAAAGGAGCGGGGCGTAACCGTCATACGCGATGCTGTTAAAGAACGCTGAAACACACCATCCGAGCAAAGACAACAGAATCGCGATGCCAAGAGGCTTGTCCGCTAGCTGGGACCCAATGGAACGGCTTAAGCGCCGAATGTTGCCCATCAGGGCCGCTATAAAGAAAATGAGAGCGGGGATACCCAATTCGGCCGAAATTTGGGTGTATGTGTTATGCGATTCGCGGTGAGCCCCCGTAATATGGAGGTCCTCGAACTCATGCATGATCATCACCGTAAAGGTTCCCGCCCCGCCTCCGAAGATAGGCCGCCGGGCTGTAAAGAGCAGACTCTTTTCCAGCAGGAAGAGTCTATTCTCCTGCGACGTGACCGCAAACTCAGCTTGTCTCTCACTCGGATCGATCTCTTCTCCGTTTTCGAGCAGCGTGGCATACCGCGCCTTGATGCTGCTTGGCATCAGTAGAAACATGCACGGGATGATCGTCAAAACCACGCCGACTAAAATCAGCTTCTTGCCCAGCGATGCCTTCACGAACGAAATCAGAACCATGACCAACATCGCGACAAGGCCGCCTCGAGAGCCTGTCTGTAACACTACCCACACGATAGCGGCGCAAGCGCCCGACCAAACCAGGGTGCCGATTCCCATACCTCTTTCGGACTTGGCGAGCAGCCAGAGAAAAGGAAGCCCGACCAATAACACCAGCGCCAGGTCATTCGGGTTTGAGTATTTGCCTACCGGCAGAAGATACAAGCGGCCAGTGTCCAGAGAACCAAATGCAAGTGCGGCCAGCGAAAGACAAAATGAAGCCAACCCGACCGTGTAGACCACTGCCCGAAGCGATCGAGTCGTCAAACAAAAGCCGGTCACCAACGTGAAAACCAGGAAGGATTCCACCCACCTGGTCAGAAAGATCGCAAGGCTATGCGTGCGCCAAACGCTAAACGGGATCCCCAGAAACATCCAGGCGGTGAAGAGTAACAGGTACTTGCCTTCTTTGGTGGAAAGCCAATTCAGCAGTCTCTGCGACCCGACTAAAGCGATAACTGCCAATATCCCGATTACCAGTTGCACGTGGAGGAATATCGCAGGGAGCCCCTTGATGATGCCGATCTCGACGATCCGGCTATAGCTGAAAAACAGATAGATGATAAGTAGGAACAGCCCGATGCTCCTCACTTGCATACCAGCTAAGGGTGCTGGTGAGGCGGATGGGGTATTCGCCGGAAAAGCGGCCCGAGCGTTGGTAGCACCCTGTGGGGCGTGTGCTAGCGTCCGTGCCGGATTCGTGCCGTGGAAAGAACGAAGCACCGGAATGTTTTGAGGACCACCTTGGGAGTGCTATTCCCGAGAACCCCGAGGCAGTAACACAAGCCAGTAGGGCCACGGACGCAATTACCTTTGCCAGATACATTCTAGCATGCTAGCCAGATCGGGCCGATAAATGAGCCCGATCACGAGTACTAAGGAGAAAAACAGCGGATATCCTTCGATATAGAACAAAAGTTAGTGACCTACAGGCATCAGCGTCGCTTGACCAGGCGACAGCGCACAATTGCTGTTGTAAATTCCCGCGTCACCCGGTTCTGCACATACCGAAGCTTCCGAATCGGAACAAGCTCCAGACTGGCAAACTGCAGCGGACTCGCGGCCACCAGCCGCTCGAACCTTGCGATCGTCATTTGGTTCAACCCGCCAGCTACTTCATGGAATCGCTGGGCCCCGTCGATCCGAAAAGTAGACCGCCAACGGAGTAGCGCCTTCTCACTGAATAGCAGGTGCGCCCACGGAAATACGGAGAATAGATGGCCGCCCAAAGGATGGTACCAGGTCGGTCCGAAGCTGACCAGCACTTCGCCCTCGGGCCGCAGAAGCCTATCCATCGCGCGCAACATTCCCGCGGGATCGCTGAAATGCTCAAATGCATCCACCGAAACGATCACCTCGGCCGCTTCGTCTGTCGAAACTACGAAGGAGCACGTGCTCTGAAGTCCGTCCCCAAGGGCCTTCTGTCGCGCCGTTTCCAAAACCTCTTCACGGATATCGACACCAATTACCCGCTTTGCCCCTCTTTGAGCCATCTCCACTGCATCATCGCCTTCGCCGCAGCCAAAATCGATCACGACCTTTCCAGCGACTCGGGCAAAGAAATCGTTTCCCATGAGCATGGCGAGCTTCGACTTGCCTCGGTAAACGCTGCCTGTACAGCAGTTTGGCGGTCCCGGCGCCAGTCTCTTCAGAATCCGATACTGGACCTCGGTGAGCATCTTACTGGCTTTGCGACACACTCATTGTAGAGAGTCTTCTGGCTCTCCTACCAGCGTCCTGGGACTAAGTAACTTCAGGTTACTAGTGTAGTGCGCCAAACAGAATGCGGTTTAACTCTGTGGGGCAGACAATCGGTTTCCGTCGTCTGCCGGCGCCGCACAGCGGCGCAAAGGCGCGCCTCGCACACCGTGGCAGACCGCGAAAGACGACGGTCTGCCCTACGGCAGGCAGCAGCCCGCTAGTATCAATAACTTACTACCAATGGGGTAGCCTGATGGCTAATGACTGATTCCCGGCCAAGTAGGATGTTTCATGCTACGATACTCATCAGCAGCACTCATGAACTATCCTGGAATCAATTGCCTACACTCACTATTAACTACTGTAAGCAGGTTCGCTCTATCTTTTTTTACTCTCGCTCTTCCGGTAATGGCGCAATCGCTCGGGCCGCCCACCATTGTAGCCACGGCCAAAGGTCCGAATCAGATCAACCTCACCTGGCCCGCACCCGGCAACGTGGGTTACGGGTACCTGGTGGAAGTACAGTCAGCCGCGGATACGCGCTACTCATCCTGGACGGAACTAAAACCAGTTCCGCCCGCCGGCGGCTATTCGTGCGATCCCACCGTAGTGCTCAACGGCGCCACGTGCACGGTCAGCGACCCTACGGGTCAACATGTGTACACGCCCCCCACAAACGGCATTCCTTCTTGGGTGACGGAAGCCAACTATATCGATCCGCAGGATGGCACGCCAGCGCAGTTTATCGCCACGGGGCTGCTTCCTGACACTGACTACAGCTTTCGTGTTAGAACCTACTCGGGTTACACCAACTCCGCCTTCAGTTCCTATTCCAATACTGGAAAAGCCAGGACTCTGAACTACCCGCGCCGATATGTTTCAACGGCGGGCTCCGATTCCCATAGCGGAACGGCGCCTGATAGTGGGCATGCATGGCGAACCTTAGCCTACGCGTCTAAGACACTCACCTGCGGCCAATTGTTGATCGTGTTGGGTGGCAACTATCAGCACGATCAAATCAACCTGACGCAATCGTGCTCTCCACTGAGGAAGATTGTCGCGGCTGCGAATGCGGGCGATACCGTCGTGATTCAGTCTCCTCCCGCTGGTTCCGATCAGACGATTATCCTGGCCGGTACCAACTCGGTCGTGGACGGCATCAAGTCGATTGCCGAAGGCAAGGATGCGGGTGAATATGTAGTGGTAGTCAACGGAAGCTACAATGTTCTCTTCAACGTAGAGGTTAGCCCGGACATTATTCCGGTCACCAGCTATGGCTTGGTGATTTATGGCAGCCACAACCTTCTATACGGTTCCTATTTGCACGACTTCGGCAGTCCGGACGCCAATCAGAATCCGGACGGCGGTTCAGGATGGATTCTCGCGCTCCTCAACCCCACTGCAACCAACAACGTGATTTGGAGCAACCACCTGACACGCGGCGGCCACGACCAGGGCCTTTGCAAGGCCGGCTGCAGTTACAACCGCTGGTTAAACAACATTATCGATGGCGGGTGGGGGCAGGCCTGGGCGACCGTCTTCGGCGGCACCGCCATATCCGTGCACAACTTCTTCGAGGGCAATGTCATCAAAGATATCGGCCAGTTAGAACAGTTTTACAAACCCGCCATTCAGCTTTCGCAAAGTTATAGTACAGTCCGCAGAAACGTAGTCATGAACAGCAAGAGCAATGCCCTGGAAGTGAGCGCTCTCTATTCCAGCACTGCCGCTCATAACCTGGTGTACAACAATGTGTTTCATGGCGAGAGCGAGTGCGTCTTCCAATCCTCGGCTGGGGGCACCTCAGCGTATGACGGCGATATCTTCGTGAACAATATTTGTTACCCGATCACGAGTCTGGCGACGGACATTTATCTGCCGAATACCACCAACGTTATCACGAATAACGTGCTGCTCGCCGTTGATGCGAGCGGCGCGCCCGCGCCGAATCAGGCAATCGTCACGTGGAATCACGCGGCGCAGGGATCCTTCCAATATCCCAAGACCGTTGCCTACGCGGATGCGAATTACTCGCCGCCATTCTCCAGAAACAAGATCCTGAGCGCCAAACCGGCTTTTGTGGACGAGTCTAACGGAGATTTTCACTTACGGCCCGGCAGTCCCCTCGTCGGCGCGGGCGTAACGGTGAATGACAAAGACTGGGGCTCGATCGCCGGGCCGATTGATTTGGGCGCCTTCGGGATCGCCACCGGCCTGCTGAGCGCCTCCGATGCGGCTGCGAGCCCCGTGATCGCGTCGCTGGTCAATGGCGCCAGTTATCTGCCTGGGCCCGTTTCGCCTGGAGAGAATGTGCTGGCCCTCGGCACTGACTTGGGCCCGCCCTTCCCGGCAGGAGGCAGCGTTACATCCGACGGCAAGGTGGTGGGCGCAGTCTCCGATACGCAATTACTCTTCGACGGCGTTTCCGCGCCAATCCTGTATGCCTGGGGTCAGCGGACCAGCGTTATGGTGCCGTACGAAGTTGCCGGCAGGCCAACCACGACGGTGCAAGTTGTGTATCAAGGCGTACAATCGGACACTCTGATTTATGATGTCGCTCAGGCCGCCCCTGGGATTTACGCGCAGGACGGCACCGGCATGGGTGCAGGCGCCATCCTGAATCAGGACGGCGTCACCCTGAACTCGCCCGAAACGCCGGCTCCCAAGGGTTCGGTAGTCGCCGTGTATATGACCGGCGGCGGAGTCACTGCGCCGGCAACGGACACGGGCACGATTCTGCCGGTGAACGAGCCGGTCTTGCCTGCCCTAGCCGCCAAAGTTACTTGCACAGTTGGCGGCGTTCCGGCCACCATCACGTACGCTGGCTCCGCCCCGGGACTCGTCTCCGGCATGAATCAGATCAACATCAAGATTCCGGCAACAGCGCCGTCCGGACCCGAAGTTCCCCTGGTGATCTCACTCGCGTCTTCTGACGCCAGCTTCAGCGCCAGCAGTCAGGATGGCGTCACCATCGCCATCGAATAAGGCAACCCGGCTGCGCGTTCAAACGGCGTATACTCCGAGAAGGTGTCTATGCGCCGAATCGGTTTCGCCGCTCTCGCCCTGATGGCGTGGATTAATCCATCACCGATTGCTAATGCAGCCGGTCCGGGAAACAAAGCCTTCTACGTCGTGACGCATATCGATGTCATCGGCAGTGGCGGTAATCTTGCTGAAGCCATCCGGCTGGTCAAGGAATTCGTCTCCGACAGCCGGCAGGACTTGGGCGTCATCCGCTTTGAAGCCATCCAATTAGAGGGCCACCCCAATCACTTCACCTTATTAGAAGTGTGGCAATCGCCTACAACATTCGAGGCGCACTTAGAAGCCGCACACACCAGGCGCTTCCGGCAGGCGCTCCAACCGATGCTCGGCAGCCCATTCCGCGAACGATTGCACCACCTAGTCCCATAGAGTCAGGCCTGCCAAACGGGACATTCGGTATAATCGAACGGCGCAAACGGCGCAATCACTGGAGGACCAAAGAAGAGATGGCAAACGTCGGAGCAGTGGGGTTGGATTGGCAGGAGCGCGTTAACTGGGACCGACTGCGCAAGTACCGGCTCGAACGCGCGCGCGAACGGATGAAAGCCCATGGATTGGGCGCGCTGCTTCTCATGTATGACGAGAACGTCCGCTACGTCACGAGCACTCTCACCCCCGGCTGGAACCGGCTGAAACCCGGCCTGCGCTACGCCCTGTTGTGCGGCGATGATGCGCCTGTTTTGTTTGAACAGGGCGATATCGGTGGTCACATCGAAAAGCATTCGCCGTGGATTCCAAAAGACAACATCCGGTACTCCTACGCCTGGATCAAGGGCGCCGCCGGACCGGCCTCGTTGCAACAGGTGGGCAAGTTCACCAACGCAATCAAGCAAGAAATGAAGAAGCGCGGCGTGGACGGCCTGAAGCTCGGCGTCGACTTCATCGACATCAACATGATGCAGATTTTCCAGGACGCCAAGATCGACTGGACCGACGGCATGACTCCCATGATGGAGGCCCGCGCCGTGAAGAATCAGGACGAACACGAGTGCATGCGCATCGTGGGCGCCATCGGCGATGCGGCGCACTGGGAATTCATGAAGTTTTTGAAGCCCGGCCTTACCGAGAACCAGCTCACTGCGCACATCATGCAGTTCCTCTACAACATCCCGGGCATGGAAGATGTCGAGGACGTGATCGTTTCCTCGGGCCTGAACACCTGGCCCAACTGGCGCAATTTCTCAGACCGCATCATCAAGCCCGGCGATATGGTCTTCATGGATCTGGCCGCGCTCACCTGGAATGGCTACAAATCGTGCTATTACCGGACCTACATGGTGGGGCGCGAACCGAATCAGGAGCAGAAAGACTACTATGCGACCGCGCTCAAGTGGCTTTACGATTCGATTCGAGCGGTCAAGGTCGGCGCCACCACGCGCGATATCGCTTCCAAGTGGCCATCCGCGAAGGAAGCTTGGGGCTACGAAGAAGAAGATCAGGCGGCTGCCAACCTGTGGGGCCACGGCCTCGGTCTCGCGCAATACGACCAGCCCGTGATCTCGCGCATCTGGTCGCTCGATCATCCCATCGAGATCAAGGAAGGCATGGTCTTCGCGCTCGAAACGCAGCACGGCAAACAGCACCAATGGGGCGTGCGTATCGAGGAGATGCTCATCGTACACAAAGACAGTGTCGAGATCGTCTCTAATTTTCCCGTGGAGCAGATCACCGTGGTCGACCCCATGCCGGGATATTCCGATTACGGGAAGCTACCGGGACGGTAGCTGCACCCGACATACAATGCGACCGCTCCTAGTCCCACTCGCCGCCGCCGAAGCCACCGACGCTGCTCGCTTCGGCCCGAAAGCGGCCAATCTCGCACGCCTGGCCCACGCCGGGATGCCGACGCCAGGCGGCTTCTGTGTCGATGCCGAAGCCTACCGCACGCAGATCCGCGCGCTTGGCCTGGAAGCCGCCGCGCGCGGCGTCTTCTCCGCGGCCGAAAGCCCGCAGGCCCGCCGCCACGCACTCGCCATGAAACTCGGGCTGCTCGATCAACCCATCACACCCGAAGTGTTCGACCCGCTTCTCGCGGCTTGGCACGAGATGAAAGCCAGAACCGGCGCGCTAACCGTGGTGCGCTCCTCCGCTTTGGTCGAGGATCGCTTCGGGTCGAGCTTTGCCGGCCAGTTCGAGAGCTTTCTGGGAATCGAAAGCGAAGCCGACTTCCTCACCGCCGTACGCTCCTGCTGGGGCGCGCTCTGGGTCACGCGCGCGCTGCGCTACATGGCCACGCACGATATCGACCCCGCCGAAACCGCCATGGCGGTGCTGGTGCAGCCGCTGGTTACGGCCCGCGCCTCCGGTGGCGGACTGAGCCAATCTGCCGATGACAACATGATCCTGAGCGCCACGTGGGGGCTCGGCTCCGCCATCGCGCAAGGCGAAGTGACACCCGATCGCTACGAGCTCACCCGAGACGGCCAGCTGCTGAACGTCACCCCCGGCCGCAAGGACCACCAGGTAGGTTGCATCCACCGCGCCGAGCCCGCGCCCCAGGCCGTTCCGCATGCGCTCATCGCCAAGCCATGCCTAAGCCAACAGCAGGCCTCTGAACTCGGTCGCCTCCTGCGCAGCGTGGAAGATCTCATGGGCATGCCCGTCGAGATTGAATGGGCAATGGATCACACTGGATTCCAACTGCTCCAGGCGCGCCCGCTGCACCTCGCGCCGGCCGCGGTGCCGGATGCCGTCTGGCTCAATCGCCCGCGCCTGAACGGCCATGCCGCCGGAATCGGCTGGGGAACCGGGCGCGCGTGCGTCATCCACTGTGAGTGCGAATTGTCGCGCATCGCGCCGGGCGATGTGCTCGTCACCAAGGTCGCCGGCCCGGCGTTGAGCCACATCTTGACCCGCGTCGCCGGCGTCGTCGCCGAGCGCGGCGGCAGCACTTCACACATGGCATCGCTCGCCCGGGAACGCGGCATTCCCATGGTTCTGGGTGTGCTCGATGCCACCCAGCGCATTCCCGATGGCTCCACAGTAGCCGTGGACGGAGTAGCTGGCGTGGTACGCTGGATGAGTTAATGCGTCCGCTGGTGGCTGTTTCCGATTCTGTTTTCCCCAATCTCGACCCAACCCGTGCGGTACTTTCCCAGTTGGGCGCTGAAGTGCGTCTCGCGCAGGAATCGCAGGCCGAAGCCATCCTGGAGGTCGCGCGCGAAGCCGACGCACTGCTCACCACGTACGCCAAAATCACCGCCGAGATGATCGCGCAGATGAAGCGCTGCCGCATCATCGCCCGTTTCGGAATCGGTGTGGACAATGTCGACATCCCCGCCGCCACCAAGGCGGGCATCGTGGTCACGCGCGTCCCGGATTACTGCATCGACGAAGTTTCCGATCACGCCATGGCCCTGCTGCTGGCGTTGAACCGCAAAATCCCTTCTTCGAACGCGCGCACGCACGCCGGTCAGTGGGCCATGAAAGCCGTAGTCCCGATCCACCGGCTGCGTGGGTCCGTGTTGGGGCTGGTGGCTTTCGGACAGATCGCGCGCCTGGTGGCCGCCAAAGCGGAACCGTTCGGACTGCGCGTGGTTACTTACGATCCGTATGTGCCTCCGGAGGCGTTGGGGCGGGCCGGTGTGGAGGACGTGAGCTTCGACGAACTCATCGAGATTTCCGATTACATTTCGATCCACACTCCGCTGATGCCGGAGACGCATCATCTCTTCAATGCAGCGGTTTTCCAGCGCATGAAGCCGACTGCCTACCTGATCAATACCGCCCGCGGCCCGATTGTCGATGAGACGGCCCTGGCGCACGCGCTCGATCAAGGCCAATTAGCCGGCGCCGCCCTGGACGTGATGGAGAAAGAGCCGCCCACGGCTTCGCCTCTGTTTGGGCGCGATAACGTCATCCTCACGCCGCACACCAGTTTTTATTCGGAAGAGTCCCTGTTAGATTTGCAGACCAAGGCCGCGGAAGAAGTCCTTCGCGTGTTGAGCGGCGCGGCGCCTCGCCATCCGGTCAACCCCGAAATCTCGAAATCCGCGAGCAATAAAACGCAGTGAATCTGGAGAATCGCACCATGTCACAAGAACCCTGGAAAACCGACAAGTGGTTCGTCAGCCCCTGGAACTTCAACGACGCCGTTCGCGCCGAGTTCCATTTCCCCAAGCAGATTAAGATCCACGACATCACGCTGCGCGATGGCGAACAGCAGACCGGTGTGATCTTCACCAAAGACGACAAGATCCGGATCGCCGAGGGCCTGGCGGAAGCGGGCGTGCACCGCATCGAAGCCGGAATGCCGGTGGTCTCGCCCAGCGATCAGGCGGCGATCAAGGAAATCGTCAAGCGCAACCTGGGGCCGCAGGTCTTCGCATTCTCGCGGTGCATGGTGGACGACGTGAAGCGCGCGGTCGATTGCGGTGTCTCCGGAATCGTGATGGAAGTGCCCTCGAGCCAGCACATCATTCAGTACGCCTACCAGTGGCCGCTCGAACGGGCCATCGAACTGTCCATCGAATCCACCGCCTATGCGCACTCGCAGGGCCTCGAGGTGGTTTTCTTTCCCATCGATTTCACACGCGCCGATATGAAATGGGTGCTCGACTTGATCCTGCGTGTGGCCAACGAAGGACACATGGATGCGCTGGCTCTGGTGGATACCTTCGGCGTGGTATCGCCGCACGCCATGCAATACCTGGTGAGGCAAGTGAAGGCGCGCATCACCAAGCGCCTCGAAGCCCACTTCCATATGGATTTCGGCATGGGCGTGGCCAACACCATCATGGCCGTCGCCGAGGGCGTGGAGGTGATCCATTCCACCGTGCTTGGCATTGGCGAGCGCGCCGGCAACACCCCCATGGAAGAGACCGTCATGGCGCTGCTCACGCTATACGGCATCGATATCGGCATCCGGTACGACAAGCTCTACAGCTTGGCGCGCCTGGTGCAAGAACTCTCGGGGCATGCGGTTCCGAGCAATCGCCCGGTCGTTGGCGATGCGTTGTTCCAGATCGAATCCGGCATCATCGCCAGTTGGTTCCAGAACTGCGGCGCCAAAAACCCCACCGAGTTGTTCCCCTACCATTGGGATGTAGTCGGGCAGCCGCCGGCGAAGGTTGTCTTGGGCAAGGGCAGTGGCATCGATTCCATCAAGGCAGCGCTGCGCGGGATCGGCGTCGAATTCACCGAAGACGAAGCCATGCAAGTAGTGAACGCCGTGAAGCTTTTCTCGCTCGAACACAAGCGGCTTCTCACCGACGTGGAATTCCGCGCCATCGTGGCAAAGACGCTTCCCAACCGCGTCGGCGCCCAGGCTGTGACCACCGCTTGAAAACGCTCAAGCGATGGCTGGCTGCCATCAACGCACACGATGTGGAAGCGCTGGCGGAATTGATGGCGCCGGAATTTGTATTTGTCGACGCACTCGGCAACCAGGTGAACGGCGCAAGCCCTAATGAGGCCGGATGGCGCAGCTACCTCGCCATGTGTCCGGATTACTGGATCCGCACCGATCAGGTGATGGCTGAAGATGACACGATGCTGTTGACCGGCGAGGCGGGCGGAACCATCGACGGCCAATCATGGCGGACGCCGGCAGCGTGGAAAGCCGTACTTCGAAACGGTCGGTTGATGGAGTGGCGCGTTTTCGCGGACAACAAGCCGGTGTATGAGATCCTTGCCAAGCGTCGTTAAGCCGGTAGCGCAGGCCTCCTGGCCTGTGTCGGGCGCTTCAGAAACGGATGAAAAAACGCCGGAGCCTCCAGTGCTCCCGGTGTCACACTGCTGAACTCGCGGAACTCCGCGATCATGTGCGATTGATCGCTGTAGCCCAGTTCCATCGCCATCCGAGCCCAGTCCGCGCCGTTAGATGCATTTCTGAGCGCCGCGCGAAACCGTGCGAGCCGGCAATACAGTTTGGGAGCCACACCGACGCTCTCGCGGAATACCCTCGTCAGGCGCTGACGGGAAACGCCCGCGGCATCGGCCAGTTGCTCCACCGTCATATCGCCGCGCTCACGAACCACCGCGGCCGCCAGTCCGGCCACATCCACGCTGGTGGCGGGGCTTGGTGCACCCACCAGGCGTTTCGCCAGCGCCTCTTCCAGCATTCCGATCCGCTCGCCGTCATCGTCGGCTTCGGCAATCCTGGCCTCCAACTCGAAACCGGCGCCGCCCCAAAGCTCTTCCAGCGGTACCACGCGATCGGTAAGCTCGCTGGTCGGAACGCCCGTGAATGCTCGCGCCGCCGCTCGAAAGTATGCGCCCACCGCCCCGCCGGCCGTCCCCATCGTAGCCGGGCGTGCCGCGGTCATTGGCCCGATCGCCTCACCTTGCTTTCCGATCGCGACCACGATCGAAACGTGGCCGTCTGCAAACACCGCCGGGCAGAAGGCGCGAACCGGGTCTTCGCGAGTCAGGGCACGATCCTCACACCTGCCCTCCGAAGCCGTGCAAGTGAAAAACGCGCGCACGTGCTGCCGCAGCGCCTCGCAGGGTGCAAACTCGCGGTAGTAGATGCCCGGCCCGCCAGATTCCATTTTTCCTATCTTGCTAGATCGTCTCAGCCTACTCTCGTGTAGTGCGTCATACAGAATGCAGTTTAACTCTGTGGGGCAGACGATCGGTTTCTGTCGTCTGCCGCGCCGCACAGCGGCCCAAGGCGCGCTTCGCACACCCTGGCAGACCGCAAAAAGACGACGATCTGCCCTACGGAAGGCAGCGAAATACGCCTCGTTATTTGTGACTCAGGAGACTAGCTACATGTCTGTTGCAGACGAAATTCTGGCCCTCGAACGAGCCGCGCTCGATCGGTGGGGCAAAGGCGACCCCACCGGTTGCCTCGAAATCTGTGCGCCCGATGTTACTTATTTCGACCCAGCAGTCCCGAAGCGCATCGACGGACTGGAAGCGCTCACCGAATACTACGATCCCATCGCCGGCAAAGTATCGATCGACCGCTTTGAATACCTGCACACGCACGTAAAGGTGAACGGCGACATGGCAGTGCTAACGTACAACCTGGTTTCGCACGCCCGGGCAGGTGCAACTGCCGAGGCTGGCAAAACCCGCTGGAATGTCACGGAAGTCTACGAGCGCCTAGGCAAGCAGTGGAAGATCGTCCACTCGCATTTCTCACGCACCGAGTCCGGCACGCCGTGACGGCCGGCTCAACCACAGCCAAAGCGTGGTTCCAACCAGCGGCATAATGGCCACCAGCCCGAAGATGGCGCCGTACCGCTGTTGGTCGAACCAGCGGCCGAGCAGCGGCAACACCATCGCCGCCACCGCTGACCAGGCACCCGAGGCCGTGCCGCCCGAGAGCGCTGTCTGCTCCCGCGGATACGCGCGCGCACCGGTCCGCAGAGCCAGCATCTGAAATCCGCCGGTGATGAACATTGACCAGAAGAACAACAGCAGCACAATCGCGGCTGAATTGCTCCACGGCACCGCTGCTACCGGGATGGCCGCGATCGCCAGCACAAAGAACATCTTCACCGGCCGCTCTTGATCGGCGGCGAAACGGTCGGCGGCCCAGCCCCAGAAGAAATAGCCAAGTTCCCACCCGAACGGCGGAATCCACAGCACCTTGCCCAAACCGGCTTCCGTAAAACCGACCACGCGATTGAGATAGAGCGGGCTCAAATACAGAATCGGACCAATGGCGATCGCGCCGAGGGCGTAGCTCGTCACCAGCGCCCAGAAACGGCGCTCGAACGGATTGGGCCATCCCATTTTTCGCTGCTTGCGCGCGGGCCGCGGCAAAAACGGCGGGCGCGCCACCCCGGTCCACAGGAGGAGCCACACCACGCCCAAAGCCCCCGAGAACAGAAACGCCGACCGCCAACCGAATCGCAGCGCGATCGGCACTACCACCAACGGTGCGATGATCGCACCGAGCGACCCGCCACTGTACGAGATGGCGATCCCGCGCGAATGGCGATCGGGCGGAAGCGAATCCATCGAAGCGCGCAGGCCGCCGGGAAACGTTGCGCCCTCACCCAGCCCAAGCAGCGCCCGTGCCACGGCAAAACCCAAGAACCCGGCCATCCATGCGTGCGATGCCGACGCGATCGTCCAAAGCGTGACGGCGGCCAACATCCCGATTCGCATCCCGACGAAATCGAGAATCGACCCCCACAGCGGATTCGCGATCATGTACGCAACCGAAAACGCCGAGACCACCTCGGCATAACTCTGCGCGTTGAGGCCCGTATCTCTGAGGATCAACGGCGAGAGCACCGCCAGGATTTGCCGGTCCACATAGGAGAGCCATGAGCACAGCATCATGGCCACGCTGGCGGTCCATGCGAGCCAGCCGGTTGCCAGGGACCCGCCCGTTGCGGAGTGCGAAGCGGCGTCAGCGGAGACGCCTGCCCCGCGGCTCAACGACATGGCCTCGATGCTACCATAGGGCCGCAAGAGGTGAGTTAACCGCCATGGGAGGACAGGCCAGGCCATCCGCTCGCGCCGTGGTTCTGGCGGCGGACACCGCAGTACATGACCCGCTCCAATCGAAAGATACTGCGACGAATCGAAAGAATTGATTGGACCCCGCGTCACCAGGCTCGATAGACTGTGATACTGCGATCGAGTGTGGCGGCCCCTGTCCTGCCGGTGCCCCGTTCCGCGATTCCACCTTCGTTTAGGGGTACCCGACATGTCGGCGACACCAGAACGCCAGAAAATCCTTGGACGTGCCGTTTCCGGCGAGGCAGCGCGCATTCAGGAGGTCCTCGACGCCACTTACGAAAAGTACAGGCACGTGGACGATGGTGCGGTAGCCACCTATATCCCAGAACTTGGCAAGGCCGATCCGCAGCACTTTGGGATCTGTCTGGCTACTGTTGACGGCCACATTTTCCGCGCCGGCGATTGTGACCAGGAGTTTACCATCCAGTCGATGTGCAAACCGTTCGCCTTTCAGATGGCGTTGGAACAGCACGGCGTTGCCGAAACGCTCAAGTATGTGGGCGTGGAACCGAGTGGCGACGCGTTCAACTCCATTGAACTCGACCCTAAGACGACACGGCCGTTCAATCCCATGATCAATGCGGGCGCGATCGCAATCGCGTCGCTCATCAGGAAATCGCCAGTGGAGGCGGGCGTCCAGGCTTACCTCGATAAAATGAGCGACGCCGCGGGCAGGAATCTCCGCATTGACTGGGCGGTCCTGCAATCGGAAACGCTCACCGGCAATCGCAATCGCGCAATTGCGTATCTGATGCGAAACTTCGGAATCATTGACGAGCATGTAAACGAATCGCTCCACCAGTACTTCGCGCAGTGCTCCACGCTGGTGACATGCCAGGATATGGCCGTCATGGCGGCAACGCTCGCCAACATGGGGACGAACCCGCTCACCGGCAAGCGGGTGTTCGCCTTCCAATACATTAAGTATGTACTGACCGTGATGCTGACCTGCGGCCTGTACGATTATGCAGGCGGTTGGGCCTATGAGGTGGGGCTGCCGGCGAAAAGCGGTGTGGGCGGCGGAATCTTTGGCGTAGTGAACCGCCAATTGGGGATCAGCGTGTATTCCCCAAAGCTCGACGCTCAGGGCAACAGTGTGCGGGGGATTTTGACGTGTAAGGAACTTGCCAGCCACTTTGGCTTACACGCGTTCGAGTTTACGAACGTGGGTTCCAGCTTCATGCAGTGGCTGCTATAGAGAGCGGTCCGCGCACAGTGGCTGCCGTCAAGCTCTGTAACATACCATGGTACCGAGAGCGAACGCCATGTTGCGCATCGCAAAGCTATTTCGAAACGGTCGTAGCCAGGCGGTTCGGCTTCCGTCGGATTTTCGATTTGAAGGTACCGAGGTTTACATCCGGCGGGATCCGAAGACCGGAGACGTAATCCTTTCACGGCGCCCGGACTCGTGGGAGAGTTTCTTCAAGCTCACAGACGAAACGGAGATGCCCGAGGATTTTCTGAGCGATCGCCAGGACCGAGTGACCGGCAATACGGCCAGATCCGCGCTGCGCTCGAGCAGGAAGGCTGGTTGATGGGGAATCTCGATCTGATGATCGGAGCCCGCGCTCCGCGGGGGAATCTGAGAAATCCGCCGCAGCACCTAAGCGGCAGCGCAAAGGGTCGGAGTCTCCGTATCAGTTACTTACAAAGAAATTCATCGCTTCAGTTGAGCGCTTTTGCGGCCTCGGCTGGCGTTGCGCGGCGCGACTTCGGAACCGACGGCTGCGCAGCCGGTGCATCCTGCATCGGCAGTTTCGAACGGCGCTTTCCGTCGTAGGCGAACAGCGCACCAGCCACCGCTCCGGCCGTCGGCACCAGCCCGATCTCGCCCGCGCCTTTGGCGCCGTAGCCGCCGATCTCGTCGGGAACTTCGATCAGGATTACATCGATGGGCGGGGTGTCCTTGGCTTTCAGAATTCCGAAGTCGCGCATCAGTAGCGAATTTGGGCGCGCATCGGTGCACGGAAAGTCTTCGGAAAGCGCGTAGCCCAAGCCCATGTGGACGCCGCCTTCGATTTGTCCGGCGCAAGCTTTGGGATTGATGGCGCGGCCCACGTCGTGCGCCGCCACCACGCGCGCGATGCGGCCATCCTCGCCGAGGATGACCACCTGGGTGGCGTAGCTGAAGGTCAGGTGCGTGGTCGGATTGGTCACCGATTCGGGCGTGCCGGGGCGGGTGGTGAAGTTGCAAATGTAATCACCGCTGTATTCGCGGCCGGCCAGCTCTTCGAGCGTCGATTGCTTCAGATCGGCCGCCAACTGGCTCGCCGCACGCTGCGCCGCGGCGCAACTGAGTGTGGTGGCGCGCGAGGCCCACGTCTCGCCGCACTTTGCGCCGAGTTCTTTGTCCCAGCGAACCGTCATGATATCGAGCGGCAGTCCCGTCTCCTGGCACACGGCCTGGCGGATCGTGGTGAAGACGCCCTGCCCCATTTCGGTGTAGCCGGTGAGGACCTCCAGACGTCCGCCTTTCACGACGCGGATCACGGCGTGGCCGCTATCGATGGTGCCGTTTCCGATTCCGGTGCTTTTGATGCCGCAGCCGATGCCCGCATATTTCGCGCTCTTATAGATGTCCTTCACCGCTTCGAGGGTGTACTTGATGCCGCAGCTCTCGCGCATGATCTGACCGGTGGCAAAGGCGTCGCCGGGCAGCAGCACGTTGCGCTCGCGGATGTCGTAGCCATCCACGCCCACGCGTTCCGCCAGCATGTCCAGAATGCCTTCGATCGCGAAATGCGCCTGATTGGTGCCGAAGCCGCGCATCGCTCCGCTGGTCGGGTTATTCGTGAAGACCGCTTTCGATTCGATATCCACGTTGGGCACGCGGTAGGGACCGCAGGAGTGGCAGGCGGCCCGCAGCAGGCACTTCCCGCCGGTGCCGGCGTAGGCTCCCGTATCGCCGACAATCCGCACACGAGCGGCGAGTAAGTGGCCTTCGGCATCGGCGCCCACGGTGTAATGCAAGGTCATCGGATGGCGCTTCGGATGGAGCTGTGTGGACTCCTCGCGCGTGAGAACCGTCTTCACGGGCCGCTGCAACAGGTACGCCGCCAGAGCAGTTTGTGCCTGGATGGAAAGCTCTTCCTTGGCGCCGAATGCCCCGCCGCTCACGGCCAGTGCGATTTCCACGTCGTCGGCGGGAATGTTCAAAACCTTGGCGATCTGGCTCTGATCGTACGTGGAGCCTTGGCTCTGGCTGTGCACTTTCACGCCTTTTCCCTGCGGCAGCGCCAGGCAGGCCTCCGGCTCGAGAAAAGCCGGATCCACGGGTTGGGTGGCGAAGGTGTGGTCGATCACATGCGCCGCGCCGGCCAGTGCCGCATCCACGTCGCCCCGCGAAAATGCCGTGGTCTCGAGAAGGTTCGGGTGGACGTGCAGGTTGCCGGCAGCATGCACCTGGGGCGCGCCCGGTTCCAGAGCGGCGAACGGGTCGGTGACCGGCGGATACACCTCGTAATCGACACAGACTCTTTCGGCCGCCTGTCGCGCGTGGAACATCGTATCGGCCACCACCAGGCACAGCATGTCGCCAACGCAGCACGTGGTCTCGCCGACCGCGACGAAAAGCGGGAGATCGGGGATGTTCAGGCCGGTACCGCGCTGTCCCGGCACATCGGGAGCAGTGAGAATCCGGACCACGCCCGGCATCGAGGCCGCCTGGGCGGTGTGAATGGCCAGGACCTTGGCGCGCGGGTGCTCGCTGAGCACGGGAGCCGCGTTGAGCATTCCCGGAACGCGCAGGTCATCCACAAATGGGTTTTCGCCCATGGCCTGCTCCCATCCGCGATAACGGGACAGCGAATGGCCCACGCCGTTGCCGTGATTCCCGTTCGGCAACATGGCGCCACGGGTTCTGCCAAACTCCTCACCGAAATAAAAGTGCCGGCGTGGTTCCGAGCGCGGCAGTTGTTGGTGGTTTTTCCAAGCATCGCCCGCGGTTTGAATGGCGTCGATGATGCGGGCGTACCCGGTGCAGCGGCAGATGTGGCCCGAGAGGGCATTGGCCACGGCATCGCGGTCATCGGTGCGGCCCTTCTCCACCAGCGACGATGCGCGAACCAGAATCCCGGGAATGCAGAAACCACACTGCACGCCGCCTTCGAGCACAAAGGCCTCACCCAATACGCGGCGCATCGGCTCCGGAATGCCTTCCAGCGTGACTACCTCGCGGCCTTCCATTTGCTCCGGCTTGCGCAGGCAAGCCAGCACCGGCTGGCCATCCACCAGGACTGTGCAGCAGCCGCAAGCGCCTTCGGGAGCGCAGCCGTTCTTGGCGGAGACAACACCGCATTCCTCGCGCAGAACTTCGAGGAAGTGCATGCCTGGCTCGTAGGAAACCGTGGTGGGTTCGCCGTTAAGGGTGAAGTGAGTCTTCGGCATCGGGCCCGGGGAGTGCGCGGCGCACACGCCGCCTCTAGTCAATTATGCCAGAGTTACGCCGGTAACGACTTGCCCTTCGTCTCTACGCCAAAAGGCAGTAACAGCAGACCCACCGCAAATGCTATTGCCGTTAAAGCCACGGGCGTGCCCAGGGTTTGAAAGTGGCGGATTCCGGCGCCCACCAGAAAAGTAAGCCCGGCACCGGCGAAGCGTCCGATATTCGTGCAGAAAGCGAACGCGCTGACACGGCATTCGGTTCCGTATTGTTCCGGCAACCAGAAGGAATAGACCACGAAATTGGCGCCGCCCAAGCCGAGAAAGAAGGTGCACAACATAAACCAGCCGAGCGCACCGGTCCCCATGTAGAAGACATAACCGAACGTGAGCGGTAGGAAAACTAACATGAATGCGAAATAGACGGCCAGAGTAGCCCGGCGATTCAAGCGTGAAGTCAGGAGCGGCGTAAGCATGGCGGCGATAATCGTACCGATACCCAAAATCGCGGTCGCATAAGAAGCTAGCTGCGCGGCGGTGATCGCGCTCTTGCCGCTCTGATCGGCGAGATACGTTACCGCTGACGGCACATACACCGAACCCGCCCACAATCCGACAATGGAGGCGACCAGGTAAATCGAATTGAGAATCGTGCGGCGGCGATACCGTGGCGAAAACAACTCCAGGAACGACCCATGCATGGTCAGCTGCTGCCCCAGTTCCGCGCGCTTGTTTTTCCAGCGGACAGGCTCGTGGACCCGGTTGTACAGAAATGCGATCAACAGCGCCGGACACCCGCCGACGACAAACATATATCGCCAGCCCAGTTGGCTACCGACGAAATAGTTGGCAAACGCCGCGAGTAACAGACCGAAGTAATAGCCGGTGTGCATCATGCAGGCGCCCCAGGTGCGGCGCTCCTCCGGCCACTCTTCGGAAACGAGCGAGGCTCCGATCGACCACTCGCCGCCGATGCCGACCCCGGCCAGGAAACGGAAGACGGCCAGCGACCAGACTCCCTGTGACAGAGCCGCCAGGAGCGTAAAGACCGAAAACCAGACGATCGTCAGCATCAACGTGCGCGCGCGGCCGAAGCGATCCGCTATCGGTCCCCAAACGAGGGCCGTTCCCCAACCGACCATGAACAGCGCGAACAGCAGCCCGCCGTAGAAACCAACGTTGGCGGTGGTAGGCGCGATTCCGGACTTCGGCAACACATCCCGCAACGCGGGGACCAGGACGAGTGACAGGATGAACGAATCCATCCCGTCCAAGGTCCAGCCGCCCCACGCTGCCCAGAACGCGCGCTTTTGTTGCGTGGTGAGGCGGGTTGTGGAGATCGCTGCTTGGGCCATGGATCCCGAAGGCGAAGTTGCTGTTCGATTACAGCACCGCTCAGGCAGAGAAAGCAACCGGCGATGTATAGTGAAGGCTCCATGCAAGCGATGGTGCTTACGGCTCCAGGCGAGCTGGCATTCGACAAAGTCAATACTCCGCGCGGCGGCGCCGGCGAAGTGCTGGTGCGGATCACACACACCGGACTGTGCGGAACGGATTTGAAGATTTACAGCGGCGCCATCCCCGTCCACTACCCGCGGATCATGGGTCACGAAATCGTCGGTGAAATCGTGGAAAGCGGCGGCGCGAGCGACCTTCGCCGCGGCGACCGCGTGGTGATCGATCCGGTAGTATTCTGCGGGGCATGCTTCCACTGCCGCCAGGGGCAGACCAACCTGTGCCCTTATGGCAGCCTGATTGGACGCGATTCGGATGGCGGCTTCGCCGAATACGCGGCTCTGCCGGCGAGTCAAGTCTTCCGTCTGCCCGCGAGCATCGATGCCCAGACTGCGCCGCTGATTCAAGTGGCCACTACTTGTTTACATGGTCAGCGGCGGACGCCGATGTTCGTGGGCGAATCGGTAGCCGTGCTCGGCCTGGGAGTTTCCGGCCAGTTACATGTCCAACTGGCGAAGGCCCGCGGCGCAGGCACGGTGATCGGAATCAGCCGCAGTCCGTTCAAGCGCGAAATGGCTAAGGCTATGGGAGCGGATGTGGCGATCGAATCGGGCGAACGGGCGCTGCGGCAGGTCTTGGACGCAACCAGCGGCCGAGGCGCAGACGTGGTCATCGAATCGACCGGCGTCATCGCGTCGATGGCCGAGGCCATCCGCATGGCCCGCTTCGGCGGGCAGGTGCTGCTGTTCGGCATCTCCAGCGCGAAAGAGGGCGCGATTCCGTTTTACGATCTCTATTTCAAGGAACTGACGCTGCATACCGGGCGCGCCGCCAAGGGCGAGGATTTTCCGGCAACCATCGAGCTGGTGGAGCGGGGAACGGTGCGGCTGGAGCCTTTGGTGACGCATAGAATGTCGCTGGGCGCGTTGGAAGCAGCGCTCGGCATGGTGGAGGATGGCGCGAACGAGCGGCTGAAAATCATCCTCGATCATACATAAGTGGACCGCTCCGAGTGAGTCATTGACAGGTCTCAGAACCCGATGATATATTGGCCCGGACCTTCGAGGTGTGGCAATGCGAACTAAGTTCCTGACCTTCTTAGCCCTAGCCGCTGGTCTGGTGATGACACAACTACCGGTACTGGCCCATCACGGGCAGGCCGGATACAATACCACCGCACCGGTTACCGTCTCGGGAACGGTAGTCGATTTCCAGTTTGTGAATCCTCACTGCATCGTCTCTCTCGATGTGAAAGACGAGAAAGGCGAGCTAGAGAAGTGGCAAGGTGAACTTACCAGCCCGAATCATTTGCTCCGCGCCGGCTGGAGCGCGACGTCGCTAAAGGCCGGGGATCAGATCACCATCACCGGCTTTCGCGCGAAGAGCGGCGCAAATTCGCTGTGGATCACGAAGACCGTGGTGAATGGAGAAGAACTCAAGACGGCTGCCGGGAACTAGCTTGGGGTATAACCTCAAGCTGCACGCTTCGCGCACGCAGGGAGGAATTCTGAAGATGCGAGATCACCTGAAAGCAGTGATTGCGCTGGCGGCTATGCTGATCGTGCCGGCGGCGCTATTTGCTCAACCATCCACGCCCGCCAAGACACCCGACCTGTCCGGCGTCTGGAACGTGCAGGGCGGCCCTAATGCCCGTTACCTGTCGTATACGTTCAGCAGGGAAGAACCGTCGATGACGCCATGGGCCGAGGAACGGTTCAAAGCCAACAAACCGTCGTTCGGACCGCGCGCAGTGGAGGATTCGAACGATCCGGTAAACCCCACTACGATCAGCGCCACTGGATGTTTCCCGCCCGGAGTGCCGCGCATCTTCCTGCAGCCCTTCCCCATGGAAATTGTGCAGACGCCCGGCCGCGTGCTGATGATTTTTGAATTCGGCCATTACGTCCGCCAGATCTTCACCGACGGGCGGCCGCACAATACCGCCCTGGGCGCCACGTGGATGGGCGATTCCGTCGGCAAGTGGGAGGGCGACACGCTGGTGGTGGATACCATCAGCTTCAACGATAAGACCTGGCTCGACCGGGGCGGCCATCCGCACAGCGATCAGTTGCACGTGACCGAGCGCATCCACCGCGTAGACGACAAGACGCTGCAAAACGACATCACCGTCGAAGATCCCAAAGCCTACACCAAACCGTGGGGCGGGCAGATTCGCTTCGCGCTGCATCCAACGTGGAACATCACGGAGATGATTTGCGAAGACAACGTGAACTTCGATGCGTTCCTGAAGAACGAAGCCAAGCCCAGTAAGTAGCGGAGGAAGTGTGAGGAAGAGTCTTGTGTGGGCGCCTCTGGCGGCGCTCGCGTTGGTCATTGCTATCGGAGCGCAGGCGCCTCCGGCCGTGAGCGACCGCCCCACGTGGGCTTTCCTCGTTCCGGACAAGGAGCAGCCGCCTGGCGCGGAAGCTGCAGGGCCGATCCATATACCGGGCAGCGCCAAATCGTACACGGCGGCGCAGATCGACAATCTGGCGTTTCCCCCGGATTGGTTTCCCGAGGAGCACGGTTCGCTACCGTCGGTGGTGCAGGGAGCCGCGGGTTCCACCGCCCTGGCCTGCGGCGCGTGTCATCTCATGACAGGACAGGGCCACCCGGAATCGGCGGATGTGGCCGGAATGCCGGTGGAGTACATCGTGCGGCAGATGGCCGATTTCAAGAACGGGACGCGCAAAGACCCGGCGCGGATGAACGCCATCGCGAAGGTCACTTCGGAAGAAGACTCGCGCAAAGCGGCGGAATGGTTCGCAGCGCTGAAGCCGGTTGCGTGGGTAAAGGTTCAGGAGGCGACCAGCGTACCCAAGAGCTACGTGGCCGCACGCGGTCGAATGCGGCTGCCGCTGCCATCGGGTGGCACGGAACCGCTCGGCAATCGTATTATCGAACTGCCGCAAGATGCGGCGCGCGCCACGAGCCGCGATCCGCACTCCGGGTTCATCGCATACGTGCCGCCGGGAAGCATTGCCAAAGGCGAGAAGCTGGTCAAGAGCGGCGGGAATGGAAAAACCATCGCGTGCAGCATTTGTCACGGCGACGGGCTCAAGGGCCTGGGGGACGTGCCGCGCATCGCGGGCTTGCATCCGATTTACATCGTGCGCCAGCTTTATCAGTTTCAGGGTAATGACTATAACGGGACTGCGGCGGCCTTGATGAAGAAGGTAGTCGCCAATTTGAATCAGGATGATATGCTGGCGATCGCGGCGTACGCGGCGTCGTTGGCGCCGTAGCTGTGTAGGACTACCCCTCGCCAACCAGATGGCCTTGCGCCCAATCCTGCAAAACGGGCGGCGTAGCGGCCTTGGACCGCCGGCGTTCGAAGCTCGCGTATGGCCTGCGCCCTCCACCATCTTGCGCTTGGAGTTTACTGCGGCTTGACCGAGCCGTAGCACTCCCTGCGGATCCGGATTCCACGAGGTACGTCGGCGCCATCGAATTCAATGTCGCGCACCCGGCTTCTAGGCAGATGGTGTAGATTTTTGCGACCGTGTCACAGTCTGCCTACCTACTGCCGTCACAACAGCGGGCGTTAAGATGAAGTGGTGGCACACGTGGGTGTATGGCGAGTTCGAGTGAGCCGGCTTGGGCACGCGGCAACCCGTGCTCTACTGGGAGGCTCTGCGGTTGCGATCGTCACCGCGATATTCAACCAACTCCATGCCGATTTCGCGATTGTCAGCTTCATCTACCTGCTGACTATTGTGCTGCAATCGCTGGCGGGAGACTTTCTCTCGGCGATGTTGGTATCGTTCGCGGCTGTTGTATGTTTGGACTTCTTTTTTCTCGATCCGTTGTACACGTTCGCGGTTGCTCGGAGCGTGGACGTGGCCGCATTATTTTCCTTCCTCACCACGGCGCTGATAATTACGCAACTCGTGTTACGCGCAAGGACAGAGGCACAATCCGCCGATCTGGAGCGCGAGCGCTTGGATCAACTGTATCGACTCTCGCAGCAACTCCTGGCGGTGAAACCCGAAGCGATTGGGACGTCGACATTCCTGGAGCATTATTTGGGGACATTCGGGAGTACGGCGATCTGTCTGTTTGACGGTGAAGCGGCGACCCTTCACATAGCCGGAAGCTCGACACGCGGCCTGCCGGATCGAACGCGCGATGCCTACCTTTCCGGCCGGAATGTCGAGGATCCCGATTCCGGTATTTGTATCCGTTGTTTGCAGGTGAGTGGCCGGATCACGGGAGCGATCGGATTTGAGAACCTGCAGAATCCGCAAGTGACCGGAGGTTCCCTGGCGACGCTTACCGCCACACTCTTGGAAAGAAGACGCGTATTACGGGAGGCTGCGACCGCAACGGCAGCAGCGCAGGCCGAGGTGTATCGATCGGCGATTCTGGATGCCCTCGCCCACGAGTTCAAAACACCCTTGGCGACCGTCTCGGCCGCCGCTGGCGGTCTGGTGGAAGCCGGGAGCCTCAATATCGAACAGTTGGACCTCGTCGAGATGATTGAGAGCGAAATGGCCCGCCTCGGGGCGCTGGCTTCGCGGCTCCTGCGCATGGCTCGCCTGGAACGTGAGGAGGTCAAGCCGCGAATGGAAATCGTCGAGCTGGCAACGATCCTGGAGCACGTAGTCGATCAACAGCGCCAGCGTTATCCAGACCGCAGTTTTAGCCTCTCGGCCCCGGCACGGGAGCTGGAAGTTAGTGCCGATCCGGAGCTGCTCCGCCTGGCGCTCAATCAGGTCGTGGAAAATGCCTGCAAATACTCGTGCGCCGGTTCGGCCGTGAAGATCCAGGTTGAGGAAGAATCCGGATCGGTTGCCATACGGGTCTCCAATACCGGAAGCTCCATTCCGGCAGTCGATGAGCGCCGAATCTTCGAGCGTTTTTATCGCGGGGCCGTTTCTAATCACCTGGTGCCGGGTTCGGGACTGGGTTTGTTTGTCGCCCGCAAGATCGCGGCGGCCCACGGTGGCGGCCTCGATCTTGAGGCCCGCGAGCAGCCTGACAGTGATGTCACATTTCGTTTCACGCTGCCGGCGGGCCGGAAAGTCGAGGTGGACCATGCTGTCACAACCAACTAGTGTGCTCGTCGTCGATGATGAATTTTCGTTGCGCAAGGCGCTGCGAAAATCTTTGAATGCCAGTGGATTTGACGTGGAAGAGGCGCGCAATGGAGAAGAGGCCGTGGGCGCCGTCCGGCAACGGTCTTTCGATCTCGTTCTGCTGGACATGAACATGCCAGGCGTCGGCGGCGTCGAGGCTTGCCGCAAGATTCGGGGGCTGGCGCCACAGACGGGAATCGTCATGGTTACGGTTCGCGACGCGGAGAACGACAAAGTCGATGCGCTCGAAGCCGGCGCGGATGATTACGTCACCAAGCCGTTCCGTCTTCGCGAACTGATGGCGCGCCTGCGGGCAGTGCTGCGCCGAACACATGGGCACGAGGCCACTCAGGTGTCCGTGCTCACCGCGGGCGATTTGGAAATCGACCTCGAGCGGCACCTGCTGAAACGCGCGGGCCAGCCGGTACATCTGGCGCCGAAAGAATTCGAGCTGCTGGCCTTCATGATGCAGAACCAGGGAGTGCCGCTGACGCATGCCCGCTTGCTGCGTTCCGTCTGGGGACCCGAATACGGGAGCGAACTCGAATATCTGCGATCGTACGTAAAGATGCTGCGCAAGAAAATCGAAAACGACTCTGCCAAGCCGGAGTACATATTGACGGAGCCCTGGGTGGGCTACCGCTTTCGCAATCCATCCGATCCGGACGCTCCACCGCTCCCGGCCGATGAGGAATAGCTGCGGTTACAGTGTTTACAGCAGTAGCGGTTATAACCTTTCATGCCTTTTTCACGGCCTGAGACTTACACTCTGATACTCAGACTATAGAGCCGCCCGCCACGTAGCGTCGAAGGCAGGAAGAGACAAACGTGGCAGTCCTCAGGAACGCGTCGTTCACCCTATTCCTCTGCGTCATTGCTTTTGCACAGACTACAACCAACCCGCCAGCCGGACAGCCGGAAGAAGCTGGCACCTCTACCGATTTGTTTGTCATGTTCGGTTCCGATCTCGTGCGGCCTGGCCTGGAGCCGAAAGCAAATTACAACATCGGTCTCGGTCACACATTTGCGTTTCTAAAGAAGGATCCTTTCGGCGACGAGCTGACGTTTTCGTACACGTACGAGAACGCCGGCTCGCATGGCTTCCTCCATACCGATTTCGGGTCGCACACCGAGGCTCTCGGCATCATGAAGAATTTCGCTTTGCCGAAGACGAAGCGCGTCAGCGGCTATACCTGGATTCAAGGCGGGCTGACCAGCATGACGGGCAATGTTCATGTGGAGAGTCGTTTCTATGATGGTGAAGCGCTGGGCGCCATCATTCACTTCAACGACCACAACAGTATCTGGATTCAGGAGACCTTCAACAAGGTCGTGACCGTGCCTTGGTACACGACCTCATCGATAGGCTACACGCGCAGTTGGTAGTTGGGGCGGGTTTTACTTCTTTCGCGCCAGCGCCTCTGCCCTGCGGATCGCCTTCTCGCGGAGTTCCCAGGAGGCGATCGCCTTTTGGGCGCCTTCGCGGGCCATGCTGGTGCTGAGACGCCGCTCGGCTTCGGCGAAGGTAGCTTCGGCATCGAGATGCGCGGTTTCGGCTGCCTCGTCCGCTTCCCGCACTTTCTCGAGCGCCAGCTTCCACTCGGGATCGAGATCGCGCATCCGGCCGTTGCCCCGATAGGCCTTCCTCAACTCCTCGCTCCAGGCGGCCTTTACCTGCTTCTCGGCTTCGGCCAGTGAATCATTGGCTTCATCCGCCGCCGCGCGCACCTTGCCCTTGTCCAGGAGCCAGCGCCAGACTCCCCAGTCTTGAGCTTCGCTCATCAGTTCCTTGGCTTGTTCCACCGGCGGCAGTTTGTGCATAATTTTCGACCTCCAGGATAATCACATGCGATTATCGATGCAAGCGGTCTCAGAACAGGCGATAATAAATCGGATGTGAATGTATGATTCACCTTCCCAACGTACCCTTGGTTTTGGCCGCGGCCCTTTGCTCGTTCGCAGCGCCGGCCGGAACCCCAACCGGGCAGATCAAGCCCGAAACCGCGCGCGATTTCGATTGTTACATCCAAACCGCCGAAGCCCGCATGGAGGCTCGCACCGTCTTTATCGCGGCCGTGCCCGATAACGGCCAGGAACTGGTGCTTGGCCGAAAGATTCTGACCGTTGCGCCAAGCGGCGCCAATCCTCATAAGGTTGCTGCCGGCCAGCTTTATGATTGGGTCGGTACGGTTTTCATTCCCGGCGGCAACCTCGATCGCCTCGTGCTCATGTTGCAGGACTACGATCACCGTGCCGAGTACTTCCCGGAAACGATTTCCAGTTCCAAACTTCTCTGCCGCACGGGTAAAGATCACTTCCGCTACACCATGCGGATGAAGGAGCCGGCCGTGCTCGATGTGGAGAGCGACGTTACCTGGGAGCATGTCGACGCCCACCGCTGGCGCTGCCGTTCTTACGCTACCAGCGTGCATGAAGTAGGCAAAGACCATGGCTACCTGCGTCGCCTCAATTCGTACTGGAGGTTCGAAGAGGCCTCCGGCGGCGTTTTCGTCGAGGGCGAAACCATCACGCTGAGCGACGAATTCGGCGGCGTGGCGCGCGCGTTCGGCTCGGCCTTCCTGCAGATCAACCCCGAGAAATCGCTGCGCCACTCGCTGCAATCGATGCGCGAATCCATTCTCAAGCCTGGCTTGCGAATTGCCAACCCCCCCGAGGGTGTGGCCGAGTGCGGCGAAGCGTTTCACCCGGCGCCTTGTAATGCCGCCAAATAACACCCCATGCCGGTCTCGAGCGGTGATTTCGATTTCATCGTGATTGGGTCCGGCTTCGGCGGGAGCGTGGCGGCGCACCGGCTCACGGAAAAGGGCTACCGCGTGGCCGTGATGGAGATGGGCCGCCGCTGGACGCCGGAGAACCTGCCCCACACCAATTGGCGCATTTGGCGCTGGATTTGGAGGCCGCGCCTGGCGTTGCGCGGCTTCTTCGACATT
>DATJAK010000066.1:0-12590 GCA_035516375.1 Bryobacteraceae bacterium | reverse complement strand
CTGCGTGCGGCGCGGCGGGTAGTCGCGGTCGGCACCACCAGCGTGCGCACCATGGAAACCATGCTGCGAAGCGGGGCGCCGGCTGGCGCAACCGACCTGTTCATCTATCCTGGCTTCGAATTTCGCAGCACTGGCGCGATGCTCACGAATTTTCACCTGCCGCGCACGAGCCTGCTGCTATTGGTGTGCGCGTTCGCCGGAACCGAATTGACTTTGGCCGCCTACCGGCACGCTGTCGAGGAGCGTTACCGGTTCTACTCCTACGGCGATTGTATGTTAGTGGTGTAAACGCCGCTCAAAGTTCCAATTTATTCTGGAACATCATATCTTCCACGAAGAAGGATTCGTTCAACTCCAGCCGGCCGATTTTGGCATCGAACTCGAGCCGTTTGTCCGTGGCGGTGATTTCCTTCGACCGTGGAAACAGGTACACGATGACCGGCCCATCTTCCCGCTGTAACACTTCCACGCTCGATGGCTTCAGATCTTTCTTGCCATCGCGCTTAATCGCCGCGTTGCTCTTGTACTGATCGGCCAGGTGCTTGGGGTCGCCGTTCGCCAGCCGGGCGGGCACGCCATAAACGGCAATCGCATAATGACTCTCGTCCAAGGTTGGCGCATTGGTATCGCGCGTTTTCAATTCGGCTTCGCGAATGGGCAGGGCGCTCTCCCAACGCAGTTTCAGAGTGGGCGGCTGGCTGGAGCCGCTGTCGTTGCCTCCAGTGCGACTGCCGCCGGGATAGCCTCCGCCACCACCACCGCCTCCCGGATACCCATAACCGCCGCGGCGCCCCCCGCCAAGCCCGGGAATCCCGAAGCCGACGTTGCGGCGGCCGCCACCGGATTGGGCACTATCCGAGGACTGCTTCATCGTCGGTGTGGCCGTCTTCACCCACGGGGAATCGGTCAGAACCTGCTGGGCATCATCAGATGTCCAGTCCGCGACCTGCTTGCCCTTCCACGTCTGCTCGTCAGCGGCGAACAGCATGATTCCAAGAGGCAACAGGAGCGCCGGCAATGTGCGTAACATCTCTCTCGTACCCCCCGTCAGTAATAACGTGCATCACAATGGTTCAGTTACCGTTTATGTTGGAACAGGAGAAGATTGGATGCGAATGACGATTAAGCTGATTTCTGCTGCCGGCTTGCTGGTAGCGACGCTACTTGCGCAGGCCCCGCCCCCGCCCGGTTATCCGCCGCCGCCTCCGGCATATCCGCCACCCGAGTTGGATCGGCTGGTCGCGCGCATCGCTCTCTATCCCGATCCGCTGATCGCACAAATTCTGGCGGCGGCCACGTTCCCCGAACAGATTCCCGATGCCGCCCGTTGGTCCGATCAGCACCATTACCTGACCGGTGATGCCCTGGCTGCGGCCATGCAGGGGGACCACCTTCCGTGGGATCCGAGCGTACAGGCGCTGCTGCCGTTTCCTTCCGTGCTCGAAATGATGGCTTCCGATCCGGCGTGGACCAGTCAATTGGGCAATGCCTTCCTGGCGCAGCAACCGGACGTGATGGACGCCGTGCAGCGAGAGCGCCACAAGGCGTATGACTACGGATACTTGCGCACGAACGGACAAATCATCGTGAACCCTGGCCCGTACATCGAAATCCTGCCGGCCCGTCCCGGCTTCTTCTACCTGCCGTATTACGACCCGCTGATCGTATTCGCCCCGCCGCGGCCCGGTTTCGTTGTCGGCGGCGCCATTCGCTTCGGCTTCGGGTTCACGATTGGCGCGGCCTTCGCGCCGTGGGGCTGGGGATACAACCGGTTCGCGTGGAATACGCACACTGTGTTCATCAACAACGCTCCATGGCGGCGGACGTGGGTCAATCGAGGCGCCTACGTACATCCGTATGCAGCCGTTCCCCACTACGCGCCCGCCGGCCGTGTCGAATCGCACCAACTTCACGAACGTTCGGCGCGCGAAAAAGAGTCCTATCGCGGCGGCCGCGAGCGTGTCGAAGAGCACGAGCGGCGGTGATCCAGTGGCTGGTGGCAGCCTTGGCACTCGGCGTGGCGGCTGCCCCGGCGTTGGCGCAAGCCGCCGCCGAAAATCGGCCCGCGTTTGCAGTTGCATCCATCCGGCCCGCTAACGCAGATGGTCCCGTCAGCATGGGCGTCGGCAACGGCCAGGGCGGCGGGCACAACCTCACGTTGAAAGCGCTTTTGGCGGTCGCCTATCGATTGCAAGAATTCCAGGTAACGGGCGGGCCGGCGTGGGCCGCCTCGCAGCGGTTCGACGTCGAAGGGAAAACCGAAGACCGCGGGGCAGATCCCGGCCGCTTGCGGTCCATGCTGCAATCGCTGTTAGATGATCGATTCCAACTGAGGCTTCACCGCGAGACGAAAGCGGCTTCCGCGTATGCTCTGGTTGCCGGAAAGGGCGGCCCCAAGATCAAGCTGGCTCAAGATCAAACATCGCCGCCTGTAAATGGACCAGCGCCGCCCGGGGCAGGGCCCAATCATGGCGCGATCAGGCTCGGCCGCGGCAGTTTGATTGGCAACGCCGTCATGATGTCGTTGTTTGCACGGATGCTTGCGCAGCGCCTGGATCGCATGGTTGTCGATCGGACGGGTCTTACCGGCCGTTTCGATATTAACCTGCAGTGGACTCCCGTGGGAGAACTGCCGTATGGCCCCGGTGGGAATCCGCTGCCGCCCGCTGATACGTCTGGCCCGTCGATCTTCACGGCCATTCAAGAGCAGCTCGGACTGAAGTTGGAATCGACCAGGACTACAGTGGAGTTCCTGGTGATCGATCACGCGGACAAGCCGGGCGAAAACTAGTGGTGTGGGATCGGCCCGCCCCCACGCTATTGGAGTGCGTCATACAGAATGCAGTTTAACTCTGTGGGGCAGACGATCGGTTTCCGTCGTCTGCCGGCGCCGCACAGCAGCGCACAGGCGCGCTTCGCACACCCTGGCAGACCGCGAAAGACGACGGTCTGCCCCACGGAAGGCAGCGAATACGCCTTGTTATTTGTGACGCAGACCGCTACGGCACCACCATGATCGGCGCTTGCCAGAACGCGGCCTTTTGATCCGCCGGATTGAGCACCGTCACCTGGCACGTGTATTCACCGGGCGGCAGCTTCTCGAGCGGGAGACTGAACTTGAGCGGCATCGTCCTCAGCCGGTTATTCAGAGCTTCCGCCACCTGTAGTGGGGCCGTCTCAAACGCCTTCGTCTGCCCGCGATAAAACGAAACGAATGCGACCAGCGGCTGCGTGGCTTCCGCTCCTTGCTCGTACGCCTGGAGGTAGACGTACATCTCGCGGCCTTTGCGGAACACGCGCGTCACACTCGGGATTAACCTCTGCCCTTCCTGCTCCAGCGGGTTGACGGAATCCGCCTTGCCCTTGTCTTTGGCCGCGTTATACAGAGCATCCTTCATTTCCACCCGCTGGCTGCTCAGGACTACCGAGCTGATCGCCACGCGTTTCTCTTCCTTGTTGAGGTTCGGAACTATAAACGGCGTCTCGTAAGTTCCGATGCGTCCCGTCTCCGAGTCGCGGGCCAGGAACTTGATCTTGTACTTCCCCGGAAGCAGCGTGAAACCGGTGTCGTATTCAATCGGCCTCGTAGCCAGCTCGGCCGCCGTGGAGTCGCTCAACTTAATATCGATTTTGTCGCGCACGTTAGTCATCGTGCTGCCGAAATCGTCTTTCACCTCGCCGATGAAATCGAGCAGCGTATGTTCGGCGCCGCCCTTTTTGGCCAGCACCAGCTCGCTTCCTGGAATCTTTACGACCAGCGGAACGAAGTATTCGGCCCGGTTCAATTGGAAATAGTCCACCTCCATGGCGATGGTCAGTTCGGTGATGGGGTCGCCCAACATCAGGGCGTCTTCGAGTTGCCGTTCCTTTTCCGCGGTGGTGAACTTGCCGAACTGCTTGCCGGCAAAGTAGCCTTGCCGGAAATCCACGCTGGCCGATAAGCCGCCGTTGAGCGTGATCTTGATGCGGCGGAATCTGCCATCGAGCGCGGCATTGCTGGTGTAGTAGCCAATAATGTAGTAGCTCGAGAAGGCTTGCTGCGCCTGCAGTATCCCTTTCGACAGGTCGTTGTAATCGAGCAGGGCCTTGCCGCCGGTATCCGCAGCCAACGACCAGAGCGTGTCTTGCGATTGCTGGAAACCGGCCACCATGGCGGCGGCGCCGCCGCCGTTGTACATGTTGATGCCGCCCTGCGAGCCGCGCGTCGCATCTCCCAGAGGCGCCATCGCTACCAGGCCGCGAGCGTCGATCGGCCAGAAAGAAACGCCGGCGCGGATGGCGGCGTTGATGGTGGCGTGCAATTGGGCCTGGTTATCGACTCCATTCAAGCGCAGGCCGCTCGCGAAATAGAGCAGCGCCTTTTTCTCGTTGAGCTGCCCGAGCATATGAGCCGCGGTCTGCAGCGCCGAGAGTTGCCGGTCGGTGTTGAAGATGTTGAACTCGGAATCGTCCTGTCCGAACGCCGCGCCCGTATCGGCGGTGTTGGCGTCATCCACCGTATTGGCGTCCTGGTCTTCCCCGACGGCCATGGTTTCGATGATGCTCAACAGCCGGTCTTTGTCGGCCGTGAAGTCCTGCATCACACGCACCGCGCCGCCCTGGTACATCATGAGCGAGATCAGATCGGCCGGTGTCATCTGGGTCAGGATGAATTTGCGCGCGGCATCGAAGGCGCGCAACTGGTCGGCGATCGGCATCGCACTCAGGTCGAAATACATGCCCAGCAAGCGGCGGTCGCGGTATTTGATATCGCCTGGTTTTTCCGGTTCGATCTGGCTGCTCGGAAGTTTCTTGAGCGGGATGGCGACCACCTTGGGCGTCTCTACGGTGGACGATGCCAGCACCGGTTCGGGCAGCTTTTGATATTCGAAGATCCGGATGGTCTGCGGCATGCCGTCTTCGACGACCGTGAAATCCTTGGCGGTGAGGCCTTCCACCGGCTTGCCGCTCTTGTCCTTCACCGAAACCGTCTCGACCACCAACTGCGTGTTGGCTTGAAACGTCGGCGTGCCGGTGGAAGGGACCTGGGCGTTCTGCCCGATTTGCTGGGCGCTCGCCGCGAGCGCAAAAGCTGCCAGGATCACACCGATTCTTCGCATAAGTGACCTCTCAGAATCTCGGGAACCGCGACTGTGAAGGAGCGGAGGCATCAAGAGCACCTGTATTCTCAGAACCTCAGCCGCACCGTGGTCTGTACGCTGCGCATAGCGTTGGCCGTATTGGGTAACCCGAATTGGGCGCTGCTGACCGTGGTATTCCAGTTCGGGTAGGTGACATGGTTGAGTGTGTTGGTGGAGTCCACTCGCAGGTCGAGGCTCATCCGGTCGCTCATGCGAAACGTGCGGCCCACTGACGCGTTCCAGGACAATTGCGAGGGACCCGTGATGGAATTGCGGCCGGCGTCACCCCACTCGCCCGATAGCGGCGGCGAATAGGCTGCGGGATTGAGAAACAGCCCCGGCGGAGCGTTATAGACGGAAACACCGGTATAGTTGGGCCGAATCGGACCGCTCACCCCCGTTCCGGGTACAGGAGTAAAGAAGACCGGGCTCAAGGGCAGCCCGGTTCCCGCCGTGAAGTTACTGATGAACGTCCACTCCTTAAAGAGCGCGCCCTTCCATCCGCTGACCAGCGTGCCTCCGCCGATTCCCATCCCGGTGGTGTACTGCGTGAGAAAGCTTACCTGATGCCGCTGGTCGAAATTCGAAAGGCCGCGCTCCGCGCTCAGGTCAAGCCAATTCTGTGCGATCACTGGTTGCCCCTGGTTCCGTCCGCCGAGAGCGGCATCGTCGATCGCTTTCGCATAGGTGTACTGCAGGTTGGCGGTGAGGCCGTTGTGCAGCCTGCGGCGCAATTGCAACTGTCCCGCTTCGCGTGTCGAGTTGCCGTTTGACGCCAGGTACGCGAATCCACTCGGGCACGTGGGGCACGGGTTCACCGCTCCCACCGGGTACGTATTGGGTAGGAAGTCCTGCACGCCGCGCGTACCCTTGCTGCCCTGATAAGTCGCGATCATCACCAGCGAGCCCGGTAGATCGCGCTGCACCGACAACTGCCAGTTCTGCGAATACCCGACCAGGAAGTTCGGATCGACCGCGAACGTGTTGGGCGTAATGGTGGGTGACGCATTGAAGCCGCTGGCGAGCGTGAGGGGATTATTCGGAGTGTTGGCGACGTTCAAACTCTTTGAAAGCGGCGATTGCTGCGCCATCTGCGTGGCAATCGGCACATAGACCGAGGTGTTGTAGTAGACCCCGTAGCCGCCGCGCACCACCATCGATGAAGCTGGGAATGGACGCCACGAGAATCCCAGGCGTGGCTGCACGGCGTGCTTATCCGGCCGCAGCAACGAGCTCGGATAGGTCTGGCCGGTCAGCGGACCGGCAGGATTACTGGCTACCACCGGAGCTTCGGCGGTGAAGCCGGGCGTAATATCGAGGTTCACTAGGCGGCCATAGAGTTCCGTCACCGGCGCCCAATACTCCCAGCGCGCACCGACATTGAGCGTCAGCGATGGGTTCACTCGCCAGTCGTCGGTGATGTACGCGTCGTATGAGGATGCGCGGAAATACTTGTCGGCGTTGCCGAAGGCAATCGAGCTCGTGTCGGGAATACCGAGCAGGAAGCCGGCGAAATCGTAGCCCGTGGCAGCGCCCGTGAAGGTGAACGTTCCGCGCGGGTCTTGTTGCGATAGCGGATTGAATTGCTGGCGGCGCCAATCGCCGCCAAACGAGAAATTGTGACGGCCGCGGTTCCACAGGGTATCGTAGGACACGACGGTGGTCTGGTTGCGCGTGAACGACGACTGCAGATCGGTCAGATCGCCGATGCCGCTGGCAAAGTTCAAGGTCGGCGGTCCCCAATTGACGGGCTGCTGATTGTTGCCCGTGATTCCCGCTTCGCCCGCAATATTTTCGCGATTGGCGAAGAACGGCAGCACTCGTGTGGATTGGCGGCTGTATTGATACCCGAAAGTACCGAACAGCCGGGAACTGAAACTGTGCCGCCAGTTGAAGGTGGAGCTGATTCCCAGTGTGTCCGTCGTATCGAGAAAACCAAAAATCGTCGGGTTATCCGAGCGCGTGTCTTGAAACGCGAAGGTGCTGAAGATCTGATTCTTGCGATTGATTGGCCGGTTGATGCGGGCCTGCATGCTGTCCTGATGCATGATACCCACGATGGGAATCTGATAGTTGTACCGCGTGCTGCCCGCGAAGTTGGGAAGCGGATAAAGGTTCAATAACGACAGCGCCTGCGGGCTGAAACGAGTCGAGGGTATCGTGTTGTTGGCAAACGGCGCGCCGGTCGAGGGATCGATCACGGTTACCGGCATGCCCAGGGGATTCACGACCCCGAAGAAATCCCCGTTACGCTCGGCCTCGGTAGGCATCAAGCCAGGAGTCGTGCTGGCGTTGCGGTTGCGCGTCCACTGGTAATTGACAAAGATATTGGGACCGTTGTTAAACAGGTGTGGGATCTTCAACGGTCCGCCAAACGCAGCCACTCCCGTGAAGCGATTGTAAGCGGGCCGTGGAGTATCCTGACCCGTGAGCGAAAACGGGCGCGCATCCAAGGCCGAGTTGTCCAAGATGACGCCGATGTTTCCGTTGTACAGGCTGCGCGGCCCGCGGCGGTTGTTGCCGAAAGCCTGATTCTGCGCGAATGGTGAACTGTTGGCGTTGTTAGTGGTGCCGTTCACCAGAAATCCATCCGAGGCGCGCTGCGTCAGCTCGCTCACATTCTGGTTGGCGAGCAGGTCGCCGGGGGGCGCGGCCGCTTCGCTCGAGGTGGCATTCACTTCCGCCCGCTGGAACGCGGTCTGGGTATTGGTGGGCGTTGGGGCCCCCTTGCCCTTGGCCGCAGTTTTCGTATTGGGAACCGTGGTGGGAACGGCCGCCGCGGCCGGAGTGGGCGCTGCCGCGGGTGCGGCCGGCGGAGTCGCGGCCACGGCTTTCATGTCCGCCAGCGGCAGCATGTGCAAGTCCCACCGCGCCGCGGGTGCGTTGGGCGCTACGGCAACATCCTCCTGGATCGGCGCGAAGCCCAGCATCTCGATTTTCAATTTCCAAACGCCATCCGCCAGGTCTGGAAAGATGTACGAACCTTGCGGGTCGGTAACCGCAGTCAGAGTCTTGTTGGCGCTGGTTGCCGTGATCGTGGCGCCGGGCACGGGCAAGCCGCCAAACTGCACCTGGCCCCGGTGTTCGCTAGCCAGTAACGGATCGATTGGCGAGAGGGCCAGGGCGCAGCAGAGGACTAGACTGGCGATGCGCTTGGGTTCCATGTGCGAGTTAATTCTCCGATGGCTTTTCTACATGATCTATGACGATCATCTCCACCGGACCTTTATCAGATTCCAACCGAAGGCCGAGTTGTTCCTGTAACGCCGTAAAAATAGAGGGACGATTGGGATCGGATGGCGGCTGAGCAGCCGCTCCAGCCGGAGGCGGGCCGGGATTGCCGGGGCTCTGGCCAGGATCCGGCGTCCATTCCAGCTTGAGATTGAAATTGCCGCTGAGCCCGGTTTTATCGATTACCGGCCGGTCAACCACATTCGCCAGCGCGGCCGCCAACATCTGTACTTGTACGGCCTCTCCGGTCAGCTCGCCTCGTCCCATGCGTATTCTTCCGGGTGCATCGCTAGCCGCGGCCGGTTGCAGTTTCGAGCCGTTCTTGCTGATGACCAGCGTGTACACCGGTTGCTCTTTAGTTTCGCGGTGGACCATCAGATGAAACCGATCCGCCATGAGCGCCTGCACCCGCTGGCCCATCTGTTCGTTGTATGTCTTTCTCTGTTCGGCGCTCAGGCTGCGCAGGGCGTCGGACAGATCCTCCGGACCGGTCGACCGTTGGGGCTTTGCAACGATATTGTAACGATCGGAGTTCACCCAGTCCGGTCCGCCGGAAATCTGGAAGTCGCGCACGTTGTAGGTGTAGGCCACCAGCGCTTTTACAGTTGCGCCGATGACGCGCAATCCGCCGCCGGGCTGAGCTTGAATGACCGTGCCCCGGAATTCCCCGGCGCTCGGCTTAATCGAGGCCACCTCGAAGGTTAGCGGCGCGGAGACAGGCTGTCCCCAAAGCGCGCAGGAGGCGAACCATGAGCAGGCCGCAATTACGATAATCCGGTTCATTTGCTGGATCCCTCCGATTTAGTGTTTATGACGGGAAAACGCTCCCAACCGTTTGCTCAAAAGCAACGAATTTTGTGCAGCAGGCCCTCCCGCCTTAATTCTCCGTGGGCATCTTCTCCGCGTGTTCCACTACCAACGAGGGCATCGGAGTTTTGCGCGGCTCCAGCTTGAGCCCGAGCCGCTGTACGCTGGCAAAAATCGCCGCAGGCGCCGAATCGGAAGCCGAGCCCGAGGCCGGGGCTGTCAGCCCCCTTCCGAATTCGCCCCCTGGAGGCGGCGGAGGCATTCCGGCCGCGCCCGCCATCTGACTAACCACTCTAAAAGCGTTGCGCATATCCTCGGGGGAGAGGTCCAGCGCTACCTGGTAGTTCCCTTTCAACTCGGTCATGTCCACTACCGGTCGATCGACAAATTGCGACAGCATGTCGGCCAGCATCGTCATCGTCGCCTTGGACAACTCGAAGTGCATGGTGCCCTCTTGTCCCATCGACATTCGCATGTTTCCCATCGGCCCTCCGGCAACACTCATCCCTTTACCGTCACGGTTAATGCGCATCTGGCCGGGTCCCGGGCCGAATCCAGGTGGCGGCGGTGGCAGTGGCATTGGCAATGGCGCTCCCGTGTCGCCGCTGGGCGCATCCGCATCGGGCGGAGACTCCTTCAATTTTGGCCCATTCTTGCCCACCACCAGCGCATACACTGCCTGGTCTTTCTTCTCCTGGCGTACCGTCAGCTGAAACCGCTCTGCCAGCAGACCCTGCAACATCACGGGCACCTGCTCCTTGGAGGCTCCCTCGGGTATTTTGGCCAGCACATCGAATCGCCCCGTACCCAGCCAGTCGGGCCCCGAAACCTGATACGGCTTCACACTGTATGCGAAGCACAACAGCGCAGTAAGCGACATGTTGCCCATATCCACTCTGGCGCCATCGATGTTGACGCCGACGTGCATTTTGCCCGCCATGAAATCAGCCGGTTTGAGCGGCGCGGAAACTTTGATCGATGCGACTTCGAACGCCGGCCGGGCCGTCTCGGTTTGCGCATGAATCCATCCCGTCAGCAGTAGTGCGACGCCTGCCAAACGTGCCACGTTATAGTGCATATCTATCATGAGGATACCCATTTCCAGGAAGTGAGGTCGTGCTACACACGTATAACGTCGGGCAGCTTTCAGATATGACGGTATTGCGGCAGGCAAAGTTCCCGGATCGCGAGAGTTGAAACCTATTTGTATTTCGGCAGAATCCGGAGGGCGTTTTCGCGATCGATGGCGCGCAATTCAGCATCGCTAAAGCCAACGGAATGAAGGCCTTCCGCGATGGCCGCAGCGTTTCCGAAGGGGTAGTCGGTGCCGAACACGATTTGGGACGTGCCCGCAAGTTTGCGAATACCTTGCATGGCAATGGGATTGGCGGAGCCGGCGGTGTCGTAAAAGAATCGCCGGATGTGGTACAGGCGCGAGTTGACGGGCGGCGTGCCGGAGAGGTCTTTCTCGGTTACGGCGCCCACTACGCGCGAGGCGACTCCAATCAGTGCGCCCCCGGCGTGCGACCAGATGAACTTGCAATTGGCGTAGCGCGTCGCGGGGCTTGGTTCGGCAGTGCCGCGGCCGCTGACCACCGCCGGACCGCCCGCCGCAATCATGCTCATAATCGAGCGGGCCGTATCGGCGAACCACTCGAACGTAGCTGGATTGGCGTTGGCGAGGCTGTGGCAGCAGGGAGCATCCGTCGGATGCACGTAGACCACCGCCTGGCGCCGATTCAACTCGTCAAAGACTGGCTCGAAAACCTTCTCTCCCAGCCAGTGATTCCCGTAGCTGGTCAGCAGGCCGACGCCATCTGCATGCAGAGTGTCGAACGCGTACTCGATCTCCTTCAGGCTGGCATCGATATCGGGGAGCGGCAGGGCGGCGAACAGTCCAAATCGTCCCTTGTAGTCGCGAACCATCCGCGCGCCATATTCGTTCATGTCACGCGCCAGACTGATGGCGCGGTCCCGTTCGGGAGCGAATTCATCGCCCGCCCACAAGCCCGGCGTGCTGACGGATAGGAATGCGGAGGAGACGCCGCCCTGATCCATCGCTTCGAGATCACGATTCGGATCGTAGGATTGGAACGTATCCCAACCCTGACGCTTGACGGCGGCGAGCATGGCCTTATACCGGGGCGACGCGAAATGATGATGAACATCCAGACGGCCGGGACGCCTGGCTTGGGACCACAAACTCGTGGACCATCCGGCGCAGAGGCCGGCCAGGAGCGTGCGCCGCGAAACGTTTCGCCTTCTCTCGGCCTCTGCGTTTCGGCGGCGAAAACTATTTCGACACAGCGTCGTCAGTTGGGGCCTTCTTTTTCGAACCTACGCCGCGAATCCCGTCGAGCACTTGTTCCCTCTGCTCCCTCTGCTCCCTCTGCGCGCCAACCTCTTAAAGCAGCTGCCAGCCACGAACCGTCACAGCGCCCATTCTTAAAACTCTGCGTCTCCGCGTCTCGGCGGTGAAAACTTGACTCATTTGCATTGAGTTCTATCCCTCAAGAATTCTAGCGACTCGGTTGCGCGATTTCCACCACCCCAGCCGCCCGATGGAGCGCCAAAGGTCTCAATCACTTGGAGCGAACTGGTGGCGATGCGGCCGGTTAAATCAGACCAAAAGAGTCTTTTTTCAACGAACCCCGGCTGGTCTTGCCCGCGCACCTCGATTTGGAGCCAGAACTGCTAATCGACCCAGTGAAATGTCCACGTTAGCCGTCCACCCCACCCATCCCGGCCACCATGCGCCCCGTGACTATGCGCAAACGCCCCTGAATATCTATTGGGAAATGACGCAGGCGTGCGCCTTGGCCTGCCGGCACTGCCGCGCCGAGGCGGTCCCGTGTGCCCATCCTGAGGAGCTCACTTTCGCCGAGAGTATCGCCTTTCTCGAACAAATCAAAGGATTTGGCAGCCCGCTTCCGCATTTGATCCTGACCGGAGGCGACCCCCTCGAACGCCGGGATCTGTTCGAGTTGATCGACCATGCCCGCAGCCTTGGGATCGACATTTCCATTACTCCCGCCGCCACTTCGAAACTCACGCGCGAGGTGCTGGTTCGCCTGCGGGAGCACGGCGTGGAAGGGTTGGGTCTGAGCCTGGACGGTTCCACGGCCGAGCGGCACGATTCCATTCGCGGCGTGCCCGGCACCTACGACCGCACCCTGCAAGCCTTGCGGTGGGCCGGGGATCTGGGGATGCCCGTCCAAGTGAACACTCTGCTGGCGGCTGAGACGGCCGACGATGTCGCGGCGATCTTTGATCTTCTCAAGGGATTTGCGATGACCCGCTGGAGCCTCTTTTTCCTGATCTCGGTCGGTCGCGGGAAAGTCTTGCAGCCGCTCTCGCCGCTTCAAGGTGAGCGACTCATGGAATGGATTTACGAGACCTCGCGGATCGCGCCGTTCACCGTAGCGACCACCG
>DATJAK010000065.1:0-2249 GCA_035516375.1 Bryobacteraceae bacterium | reverse complement strand
CAACCTTTTCATCAGCAATCGCGCGCACCTGATCCTGCCCTACCACCGCATGATCGAGCTGGCGGCGGAGAACGCGCCCGGGCGGGTGAAGATCGGCACCACGTCGCGCGGCATCGGGCCGGCTTACGAAGACAAGATGGGACGCCGCGGGCTGCGCGTCGCCGACATGCTCGATCCCGAGCTGCTGCGCAAACACATTGCCAACGCCTGCGCGGAAAAGAACATGATTGCGCACGCGCTGTTCAACACCGAGCCGCTGGACCCGGACGCCATGTACACGGAATATGCGCGCGCGGCGGAGCAGGTGGCGCCGTTCGTATGCGACACGGCGCTGCTGCTGAACCAGGCCATCGCCGCCGGCGAATCGGTGCTGTTCGAGGGCGCGCAGGGCACGATGCTGGATATCGACCACGGCACCTATCCTTTCGTCACCTCGTCGAGCGCTACCTCGGGCGGCGCGGCGACCGGCACCGGCGTAGCCCCCACGGCCATCAACTCTGTCATCGGCGTCACAAAGGCCTATTGCACGCGCGTGGGTGAAGGGCCATTCCCTACCGAAATCGCGGGGCCCGTCGGCGACGAACTCCGCAAGCGTGGCAACGAATTCGGCGCGGTGACGGGACGTCCGCGGCGGTGCGGCTGGCTCGACCTGCCGCTCTTGCGCTATGCGCGCATGATCAACGGCATCTCCTGGCTGGTGGTGACCAAGCTGGACGTGTTGGACGAGATGGCCGAAATTCCGGTCTGCGTGGCCTACAAACTGGACGGCAAGAAGACGGCCGAGATTCCGGCGCACGCCAGCGGCTACGAGCGTGTCGAGGCCATCTACGAAAAGCTGGCAGGCTGGCGAAAACCAACTTCCGGCATCGCCAGCTTTGGAAAGCTGCCGGCCGAGGCCCGCGCTTATCTGCAATTTGTCGAGAAAGAGAGCGGGGCGCGGATCGGCATGGTGTCCACCGGTCCCGACCGCGCGCAGACCATCTTCGTGGACGATTTCACGGCTCAGTTGGGCATGGAGAAAACAATGGACCGTGTGAAGGCGAGGGCGTGACGATGATCGTGCTGGTGGTGAACTACCGCGTGAGACCCGGGACGGAAGAGCTGGCGAAGGAATATATCCGCAAGATGCAAGAGCACACGCGCAAAGAACCGGGATGCCGTCTTTACGTCGGCCACCAATCTCTGGAAGACCCCCTGCTGTTCTGCTTTTACGAGCAGTATGCCGATCAGGCTGCGCTCGACGCGCACCGCTCCGCCACCTACTTCGCCGAGTACGTCACCAATGGCCTGGCAACGCTGGCGGAATCACGGAAGGCTGGCCTGTTTGAGCCGGTGTGAGGGGGATCCTTCGCTTCGCTCAGGATGACGGCCGCGGGCTCAGCCCGCGAAAACGCCGTCACTTCTTGTCCACAACCAGCGTTCCGGCCGAAGCGAAGTCCTCTTTCGTGACCTCGACGATCGCGATGGAGATAGCCTCGCGCCGTGCCCCGCACTCCTCGGCCAGAGCATCGGTCACGCGCGCCGCCAGCTTCCGCTTCTGCTCAAGCGTGCGGCCTTTCAGCATGGTGATTTGAACGTGTGGCATAGCGCCTTTATCTCGCCAACTCGTATCCCGCAAAAAAGTAACTTAGCTCAAACCGGGCTGTGTCCTCCGCGTCCGAGCCGTGAATGGCGTTCTTCTCGATGTTGGTGGCCCACTTCTTGCGGATCGTGCCCTCCTTTGCGTTGGCCGGATTGGTGGCGCCCATCAGCTCGCGCAAGTCGGCGATTGCGTTTTCCTTTTCCAGGGCCAGCACCATGATCGGCCCGCTGGACATGAAGTTGGTCAGCGAATCGAAGAACGGCTTGCCGGCGTGCACGGCGTAAAAGCCTTCGGCCTGCGCCTTGTTGATCTCCAGCATCTTGGCGCCGAGGATGCGGAAGCCGTTCTGCTCCAGCATGGAAATGATGTCGCCGGTGGCGCCCGGTTTTTTCATGGCGTCCGGCTTGATGATGGAAAAAGTGCGTTCGAGTGTCTTCATCGTAAGTTTCTGGTCTCTCGTTTCTAGTTTCTCGACAGAAGCTTGTGAGTCGTAGTCTCAGTACTCGGTACTCGGTACTCGCTACGCCTTCGCGTGCGCTCCCATAGCCGCCACCACGGTTTCACCGATCACGGCCGGCGACTTGGCCACGCGGATGCCCGCGGCTTCGAGCGCGCTGATCTTTTCCGCCGCCGTGCCGTGTCCGCCGGAGATGATGGCGCCGGCGTG
>DATJAK010000064.1:0-6912 GCA_035516375.1 Bryobacteraceae bacterium | reverse complement strand
TCCGCGCCGCGATACACCCAGCAGACTCCCGAACAGTTGCAGCAGTTGGTCGCGCCGATTGCGCTGTATCCGGATTCGCTGGTGGCGCAGATCCTGGCCGCGTCCACGTTTCCCGAGCAGGTGGTTGAGGCCGACAGATGGGTGCAAGCTCATCCTGAAATGAAGGGCGACGCTTTGGGTCATGCCGCCGACCAGCAACCCTGGGATCCCAGCGTGAAGGCTCTGACCGCATTTCCGTCCGTGCTGGGAAACATGGACAAGAACCTCTCGTGGACGTCCTCTTTAGGCGACGCCTACTACAACCAGCAACCGGATGTCATGGACGCCATACAGGCGATGCGCCAGCGAGCCCAGCAGGCCGGCAATCTCAAGAGCACGCCGCAACAGACCGTACAGACGCAAGGCTCGACGATCGTCATTCAGCCGGCTGCCCCGGAGGTCGTCTACGTTCCCGCGTACGATCCGTGGTTGGTCTACGGAGATCCCATCGTGGCGTGGCCGGGATGGTACCCGTATCCCGGCATCTGGTGGGACGGGCCGTACCTTTCGTGGGGAATCGGCTTCGAAATCGGCTGGTTCGGCGGTTTCGGGTGGGGCTGGGGCCATTGGGGATTCGATTGGCATAACCGCTACGCAGTTTACGACCACAACCGGTATTACTCCCACAGCAACACCTTTTACAACCGAAACAATTTCTACCGGGGTGGAGGCGAGCGCGGCGAGGGGTTCAATCGTGGGGGCATCCCGTCCAGGCCCTTCAACGGAGACGCCCGGGCCGCCCGTGGATACGCGGAACCCCACGGCCAGAGCGGCGTGCGCTCGGGCGCCTTCAGTGGCAACGAGCGTGGCGGAGAGGCGCGGGAATTTTCGTCACGTGGCAGCTCCAGCTTCGGCGGCGGTGGGCGTCCCAGTGGTGGCTTCGGCGGCGGTGGTTTCGGCGGCCATGGCGGCGGCTTCGGTGGCGGTGGTTTTGGCGGCGGGCATGGCAATGGCGGGCACCGATAGAAGGGACATCATATGCGGCAAACAAACTCCGGCATTTCCAGAGTAGCGGCGGCTGCTATTCTTTGGGCGGTATGTCTTCCCGCCGGTTCCATGGCGCAGCAGCAGGGCCAGAAGACATTTTCATCGCCGCAAGAGGCGGGCACCGCACTCGTCACTGCGGCGCGGAGTAACGACGAAAAAGCGCTGCTCGAAATCCTGGGACCGGACGGCCAGCAAATCATCTCGTCGGGGGACGAAACTGAGGACGCCCAGAGCCGCGCTGATTTCGTGCGGAGATTTCACGAAATGCACCGCCTGGTGAAAGAGCCGGATGGATTCACCTTGTACGTGGGCGCGGAGAATTGGCCCCTGCCCATACCGCTCGTGGAGAGAGAGCGCTCCTGGTATTTCGACACGGAGGCGGGCAAGAAAGAAATTCTGTACCGCCGAATCGGGCGGAATGAAATCTCGGCCATTCGTGTGTGCCAGGAACTCGTGGCCGCGGAAAAGGAATTTTACTCCACACAGCACGGCGAGTACGCCCAGAAAATTCTCAGCGATGACGGGCAGCACAACGGCCTGTATTGGAAAGCTGCCGATGGCGAACCCCAGAGCCCCATCGGGCCGCTGATAGCGTCTGCCGTTGCGGAGGGCTATGCCAAACGCCCGAGCGGCGCTCCGACTCCTTACCGCGGTTACTACTTCCACATCCTGACCATCCAGGGAAAAAATAGCCCAGGCGGACCGAAGAGTTATATCGCCAGCGGCAAGATGACCGGGGGCTTCGCCTTCGTAGCCTACCCGGCGGAATACAGGTCGTCCGGCGTGATGACGTTCATCGTGAACGAGGATGGAGTGGTGTACCAGAAGGATCTCGGCTGGAAGACCGATAACCTCGCCAAAGCCATGAAGGAATACAACCCCGGTTTCGGTTGGGAAAAGACGGAATAGAATCTCCGGGGGGAAGACGGGCTTCAGCCACAGTCTAATTTAAGAATTGCTAAGGCTTCGCTGGTCTAACATTTCTTAACGTGACAAAGGCCGCACAATGCGGGTAAATGGGAAGATCCGGATGTGTTGCAGGAGGCGAGATTCCTCATGATTACACCACGCTGTTTGTGGGCGTCTACGCTGATTTTGTTTGCGCTTGGGAGCGCCAACGCCCAAACCGCAACGTCTCGAATTGTGAGCACGGCCAACGCTTTTCTTTCGACGCTCGACGAAAAGCAGAGGCAGAGTGTATTGTTCGCCTTCGACGACGATGAGCAGCGCGCACGCTGGTCGAATTTCCCGATTTCGATCGTTCCCCGCGCGGGTCTCGCCATGAAGGACATGCCCCCCGCACAACGGGCGGCAGCGATGAACCTGCTGGGGGCGGCGCTCAGCAAGCGCGGGCTCGAAAAGGTACAGCGGATTATGGAGGGCGACGAGGTTCTCAAAACCAACGAAGCCAACGGTCGCGGGGGTGGCGGTCCACCGCGGGGACCGGCGACGGGTTCGCGTTGCGTAAAGGCGACGGTCCTCCCGGAGGCGGACCGCCGCCCGGCCGCGGCGGTCCAGGCGGCGGCCTTATGTTCGGCAAGGACCTCTATTATTTCTCCTTTCTGGGAAAGCCGTCCGAAAAAACTCCTTGGACGCTGCAGTTCGGCGGACATCACCTTGCGGTGAATGTCACCATCGACGGCGATCGGGGCATTCTCACGCCGACCCTGACCGGCGCGCAGCCTGCCCTTTACACGAGCAACGGACAAACCGTCCGGCCGCTCGGTGGCGAGAGCGACAAGGCGCTGGCGCTGCTCAACGCCCTGGATGAGGGCCAGCGGAAGCAGGCGATTCTGAACTATCGCGTGCCGGATCTGGTGCTAGGGCCCGGCAAGGACGGGAAGACGATACAACCCGAGGGGCTCCGAGCCTCGAATATGACCGGGAAGCAGCGCGCCATGCTGCTCGACGTGATTTCCGAATGGGCGGGTATCGTTCACGAAAACGCGGCGACGGCCCGTATGGAGCAGCTCAAGCTGGACATCAGTGAAACGTGGTTCGCCTGGAGCGGTGCGACCACTGCCGAGCCGGGCCACAACATCACGGCTTACTATCGCATCCAGGGACCGCATCTGGTGATCGAGTACTCGCCGCAAGAAATGGGCGGAGACCCCGCGCTGCATGTCCACACAATGTATCGCGATCCCACCAACGACTACGGCCGGAAGCCCGCGCCGAAATGAGGGTCAGTCTGGCCGCCGCGATTCTGATACTCTTCCGCGCGCCGGCATTCGCGCACCGGCTGGACGAATACCTGCAGGCCACGATCGTCGAGGTCGAAAAAGACCGTTTCCGCGCGGAGGTGACGCTGACGCCCGGCGTTGCGGTATCGGATTTCGTGATCCATACCATCGATACGGACGGCGACGGTACGATCTCCACGGCGGAAGGACAGGCGTACGCCGCGCGGTTTCTTGAGGACTTGACGCTCACCCTCGACGGCCGCCGCCTGGCTCTGCAAGTCACCTCCGCGCAGTTCCCCGCGTTGAGCGAGATGCGAGAAGGAACAGGCGAAATTCAACTCGGCCTGGCAGCAGCTTTGCCGCGCGGCGGTCGCGACCGGAAGGTAGTCCTGGTGAATCGCCATCAAAGCCGCATTGCCGTTTACGAGGTGAATTGTCTGCTGCCGCGCGATCCGCGCGTGCGGATCGGCGCGCAGAAGCGCAACTATACTCAGTCCGTTTACGAACTGGACTATGAAGAGACGGATGAGCCTCACGGCATGACGTCGGGCCTGATCTGGCTGACTCCTTTGGCGCTTTTCCTGACCGTGAGGCTTGTTTTCGTATGGCGCCAACGGCCGGCGAAGGAAGCGGGCGCCCAGGCATTCATCGCCCTGCAATCTCGATCAGCCAAGCAAGCGCGCTAGGCGCTTATTCGTCCTCGGGAAATTGCACATTTTCTGCAACGAACAACGTTACTTCGATCTTGCCGGATTCGGGCAGCTGCTTATATTGCACCTGACTGGCGACTCCCCGCACCTGACTACTGCGCAGAGGTACATTCACGTTGCCTGCCCGGAGTGTCACCCGCTGCAACGCAACGCTCCCCGCCTCACCTGGAACCTTTGCTGCGCTGACTTGATCCACTTGCCCCGATGCGACGTCGCCAGTTTTTGCCAGCACCTTTCCGCGCAGCGTCAAGTCCTCTGCTAGAACAAAGGTGACTGTTTGGCCAGCCGTCGCTCCGCCTGCGCCGAACCCATCCACGGCGATTAGTGGCACAGGACTCCCCTCACGCAACACTGGCGCAGTCGCAGCCGATTGCGCTTCCGGCCTGTTGCTCGTCACCTTTTTCAAGAGCAGTTCCTCGGCCAGGTTTACGGCCACTAGTCCAGCGAAGTGGAACATCAGGGCTCTGCCCAGCAAACTGTACTGTGTCCTCGAGCCTGGGTAGTAAGTATTCGAGATCTCCGCCGCGGAAATCGCCCCTATCAGGCCGGCATACGGCGGCTGCCACTTTCCGTTGTCGCCCTTCGCGCGAAAGGCGGACTCAATCGCGTACCACGCGCGCTGCGCCTTTGTTCCCTGCCCACTGTAGAAGTACCGCGGATCCTGGTGCAGAACCGAGTCAGCCACCACTGACGTGATCAGAATGTTCTCCGCGGCTGATCCGTACGCAGCTCCAAAGCGTTTGCCAAAACCCTCCGAGCCCTGTCCAAATTGATAGTAGCTGTTCTTCGCTTGTTGAATACCCGCAGTAATGCCCACTGCAGCGATCGTGGCTGGGTCCAGCAGCGTCTTCAAACTCAGATGTAGTTTCTGCTTCGGTGACAACGGAGCCGGATGGCTTTCATACGTAACAAAGTAATTTGGGATTACTCGCAGCACTCGCTGCTTTACCTCCCGGTTCAACTGGTCCGCTGCGACTTCTTCCGTCGACAACCCTACAGTGACCGTCGTTATCTCGGGCGCCACCTGCAAGACGGCCAGCAACGGATTCGATTCGGGAGTGACCGAGGCAGGCACATTCGATGCGGTCCAGTCGGACAAGCCAGCGGCAGAAATCTTCACGCTGTAATTACCAAGCGTCAAAGACGAAATCTTAAACGCGCCCTCGAAATCGGTGACGGTCGTGTGAGGGCTCCCATCGGAACCTTCGACCGTGACCACCGCACCTAGTATCGGCGCGTTGGAGGAATCGGTCACACTGCCCTGAATCGAACTGGTCGCCTGTGCCATCGCCCACTGCCCGACCAAGCACAGAAACACCAAAACCGCCGGAAGCGTTTTTCTCATCAACAAACTGACAACGTTCCATGGCCTGATACGCCCAGCTATGTCCGAAAAAAGAATGTTCAGAATTGCTTCAAAAGACAAGTTGTATGCCCTCTTAATACAAGAGGGACAACCGGGGGCTGAATGTTTGGATTTGGGTTACTACCACATCCTGACCAGCCAGTTCAGAGAATATTCACAGCGCGCGCGGCTAGCAATGCGACCGTTGCGAGCGAGATGGTGGCCTGAATCATCATCAGAAGCTTGGCCCAACGGGAAAGCACCGGCACATCGGTGGGCGAAAATGCCGTGCTGGTGTTGTAGGCGAGAAAGAGATAATCGACGAAACCGGGACGCCACTGTTCCTCGCCCATTTCACGGCGTAACTGCGGGTCCAGCATCATCTGCGGGAACAGGAAGGCTCCATCCGTGTGGGAGTTTTCGAGATCGCGCCGGTGCGGGCCGCCTGCGTCCAACCGCCAATACCAGCAGGCAAAAACCAGAACATTGCAGATCCACAGCGCTCCCGCGGAAATCAGCAATTGAGGGGGCGATTCCTTATGCGCCGGCAAACGCAAAACCAGCAGCGCCAGAGAAGCAATGGTTGAAAGAGTTACCAGCGAGTTTGCGGCATAGCCAAGTATCATGCTGGTCCGCCAGTTGCCTTCGCTGCTGAAGATCACGGCAGGCGTCGACAACACGGCCACAAAGACCAGCACCAGCCAATCCGGACCAACCGTCAGCGCGGACGGCAAGGCATAATAGAGACCGCCGATGGAGAGCAGCGCCAGACAAGCAGGCCAGCGGGGCTCTCCCGGTCGAAGCAAGATTTCCTGCCGCACGGCGGCCGCCGGCCCTGCATTCGGAAGGCTACTGCAACGACGAGATCTGAGTGCTGGCATTCGGCGCATAAAGGCGAATCCGTACGCGCCGGGCCAATCTCATGGCGTCGGCCCGAGTGATATTCGGATCGACGGCTTGAACGTCCGCCAGGAATCCCGCCGGGACCGGTTCTTTTCCGAGTCCGATAATGTGAATGCCCCGCAGAGGAATACCCTGGCGCACCAGGTACCGCGCCACAGAATCCGCCCGGCGGCGGCTCAACCCGAGGTTATACTCTGTCGAGCCCACGGGATCGGTGAAGCCGACCAGTTCAAACGCGACGCGGGGCGTCGATTGGGCTTGCTGCACCAGCGCATCCAAAGCCGCCTCATCGGTCTTGCCCAGTTTGCTCTTGTTGAAGCCGAAAGTGACGTCCGCTTTGGCCACCAGCGAGTAGTTCATGGCCTTGTCCAAAGCCGTAATCGACGCGGCGTTGGCTGCGATCGCGGTCTCATCGGACTTGATCGCAGACTGATCCTGTTCCGCAAGCCGATCGGCCTGGTCAGCGGTGGCGTTGGCTTTTTGGGCGACAGAAGCAACTTCGGCCACTTTGGCGTCGGTGGACCCTAGCTTTTCTTCCAGCCGTGAGACATCGGTCGCTTCTCTGTCAGCCTGGTCATTGGTTTTGGTTTCAAGTGCGCTGACCTTGGAATTGACCGGCGCAAGTTGCGCTGCTACATATTTTTTCGTGGCGCAGCCAGAAGTGGCAAGCGCCACCACGGTGAAGCCAATACATGTCAAATACAGTGCGGGTTTATACATAATGTGTCCTCTTTATGGAGCCGCG
>DATJAK010000063.1:0-13301 GCA_035516375.1 Bryobacteraceae bacterium | reverse complement strand
ATTGCGGAACTTGCCGGCGCGCGAGGTCCGGATAAGATAGTCGCCCCACTCGATCTGATCTTGTATCGGCTGATCGTCCGGTATCGCCGCCAGCACTTGGCGCCCGATGGACTCCGATACTCCACGACGGCATAATTCCGCCAACAGGCTCTCCGCTCCATCGGGCTTTTCCACCGCCCGCAGTTCGCGGTCGCGAAAGAATTTCGACCCGTGCGTGACGCAAATTTTGAAGTCGTTGGCCAAGGTTCGCGGCTCGATAGTCCAGCTTGCGAGATATTCCGCAGCCACCAGTTCATCCAGTGAGGGTCCAAGCACTTCTTTGATCTTGGAGAGATGTTCGTACCGCCGCACGTTCAGCAACTGACAAAGATCTGTGTACGATTTCTCGAAGCGTCCGCTGCGGATCGACATATAAAGCCAGATTTGCAGGAGCGGAACCAGTGCCTTGGCGATATAGTTTCGCAGTTGGCAATACGTTTCGAAATCGATCGGTAATTGATAGTTTGCCGCAATATTGTCCCTTTGCCAGGGGGCCAGCCAAACATAATTCATGTCGGCAAGTTTGCCCTCTGCCAGCTCCATCCCTTTGACTACCGCGCGGTCAAAAACATGAAACGTGTCCTCCACCCAGGCTTTCCGCCCCGCAAGGTAAACCGTCGCGCTAATTGTGGTAGCGGTCATACGCTTCATCCAATCCGCCACATCGTCATAGTTTTTGCCGTTCTTCTTCACTCCCAGAATACGCAGGAGTTCGGCTGAGGTGAAACCGACCGGATCGGGTATCGTGCCGGTGCTGTGTCGGTAGTTCTGAATGATTTTTTGTAACGCGAAATACTTATCCTGATCGGCCGTTACTGGTAGCCCGTAGTAGGAGGAAGGAAGAATCGCGGCTACCGTTTCCAGTCGTTCGCCCTCCAGATAGCGCACGGTGGAAATGGTTTTCCGCTTATCAGTGAGAATGCGGGAACTGGAGGGAGTGAAAAATCCAAGCGCAATGATGTTCTTCTCGACTTCGATGAAATTGGGTTGCGCCGATACCGGCTGGTCAGTTTCGGATGAGAAGGGCGAGAGCGCCTGCTGCTGGTCGCGGTTTGCGGGAGCCGTCATCAAGTGTTGTCAATTATAATACTTGTTTAATACCGTTGTAGCAACCTGTAAACTGGTGGATTATCAGTAGTTAAGGATGATTTTTTTCCTCTGAAGTACACCTGCTGCTCCAGCCGGGTACACTCTCATTTCCACTCAGACACACTTTTTTTCCACGCATGTACACCCGTATTCATCGGGTTTCCGGCCTTGGTTGGCGTCAGGTGGCGGGGCAAGGTCAGCCTGGTGAGATCCTCCAGGTCGCCGGCGCCCAGAAGATTTTCAGAGAGAAAGCCATAGTGGGAAACGCTCACGCCGACTTGTAAGCCCTTAATCCAGACGACCTGGCCGTGGAGGAGGAGAACCATGGGCTTCCCGTCCGGTACCAGCGGCCATTGGAGCGCCGCAACTATTTTCTCGCCGTCTCGCGGACGCTTCAAAGAGCGGAACAGCAAGCCGGCGCTGCTCATGTTAATTGAGACGCCTTCCCCGGAGACCGCGACCAGGCTCCCGGAGCGGATCAGGAAACGAAGGGAGAGTTTAACTGGGTATCGGGCATGCGCCCGCCGCTCCGTGCCGGATCTGCCGCCTGTCATGTTTAGTCATTGTTTACACTGCAGTTACGAAGCCAGTCGGAGCACGCGTGGAACGCCGAAATTCGCATCCAACAAATCCCTTACTTGCATAGAACAAGAGCTTCTCGCCAGGCAGATGTCAGCCGTTTTCGGGGAAATACAGGGAGCCACACTTGAGGCTGAAATCCCAAAACTTCACTTGGTTAGAGAGGTTGCTGGAAGCATCTTGCGGAGCCGATTCTGGATCCGCGCGGTAGGGCAATAGCGGAGGCTCCGCCCGCCTGTTTTGCTATGGCACGCCTAGTCCTCCTGCTTACGTAGTTTAACTGTATTGCGTTTTCAGTTGCTTACGGATAATCTATAAGGTATTTCGGGTTTACCGAAAAAACGCGAACAGATTGTGTGAGATACATTATGGCCAGACCAGGGAAAAAAGGTTCCAATCCAGGCGGATCTCTATCAACTCAGGAAGTTGCGACCATTCTGGGGCTGAGTCATCCAACCTTGCTCAAACTGCTCAAGGAAAAGAAGATCCCGGAGCCGCAGGTGCACGGTAATGCCCGCCAATGGAACAGCTCGGATGTGAAACACGCGCAATTGGTAGTGCAGCGCTTACAGTCGAGTGGCGAGCTACGGGCCAGAGGGAGGTCCTGAGTGGTCCGAATTGCAATCGTAAACATGAAGGGCGGGGTCGGCAAAACCACCAGCAGCGTCAATCTGGCAATCGGCTTGGCAAATCGGGAGAAACGCGTCCTGCTGGTGGACATGGACCCGCAGGGCAACGTAGCGCATTCGCTGAAGATCAAAGCACACCAAAATACGATCTATGACCTGCTGGCAGATGACATGGTCGTCGATCAGGTGATCCGGCCGAATATACGACCCAACCTGGACGTTATCCCCAGCAGCAATGTGGCTTTCGGTCTGGAGAACCGCCTGGCGGGCGAGACGCTGCGGGAAAAAATCTTCACCCGCCGCATGCGCCACGTGCAGGATTACGACTTTGTGGTGGTGGACACGAGTCCGGCGATGAGCCTTCTCACCGTCAATACCCTGCTCTACGTGGATGTGGTGGTGCTGATTGTTTCCATGGACCAGATGGCGATTATTGGGGCCGTGCAAAGCCTGGCCGGCTTGAAACGGGTGCTGTCCGCCTTCGAATCGCCGGAAAAGAAGATTCTCGTGCTGCCGACCATGGTGAATGCTTCCACCAATGGCTCGAAGGAGACCATGACGGCGCTCCAGGAGGATCCGGACCTAGCGCAGTTCCTGATGCCGATCGTCATCCGGCAGGACGTGAAGTTGAGCTACGCCGCGGCTTCCAAACGCTCCATTTGGGAGTACGATGCGCGCACCCGCGCGGCGGAGGATTACGCGCGCATGGTGGACTATTTCCTCGAGATGGTGGTGGATGAAAGCGAAAAGGACGGCGCCGCCGCGACGAAGAGTTAGCTTCGCCGTCGACCGCGACGAAATCGAGATCAACAGCGACTGGGTGGACGCGGTAATGAACCCCGTGGCGGCATCCGCGCCACGCGATCTGTCGCCCGTGGTCTTGGTCCCCTTCCCTGCCCCGCCGGCGCTCGCGAGCCCTGGGCCGGCGGCAGCTGCACCGGTTCAACCGCCCGAAACTGTGCCCGCGTCGGCCGTGGACGCTGTTTTTTTTGCGTCGGAAGAAAATACTGCTACTGGCGCAGAGAGTACGACAGATGAACGGTGTACTCCAGTGGAAAACATTTCTGCTGTAGATAAGGTTACGCCAGTAGCACAAATTACTGCTGTAGAAAACCAATCGTCTGTAGAACAGGCCACTACTGTAGCAACATCAACTACTGTGGCAGATGAAGCTACTGTAGAAAATCTTGCCGGCGAGCCAATTTCAGTGCCACGAGGTCCTGTACCAGTAGAACATATTACCACAGTGGCAAATGCAGCCACTGAGGAAGTTATTTCTACTGGCGAACGATTGATTTCCACCAGAGATCACCGCCTTCCGCGGCCGCGTCCTATTCTGCGGGTAACCGACGGGCTTACCCCAGGCCAATATGCCGTTTATAGCCTTATGTACCAGGCAGGGGAGGGAACCGGCGCTTCCTCCCGTATCTATAAAGGAGGATATGCCGACTTGGGCCGGCTGACGGGCTTAAGCAAGCGAGGAATTCAGAACATCGTAGCGGAGCTCCAGGCAAAACAGGTGATCCGCATTCATCAGCAACCCGGCTATCACCGCACCGAAACCAGCGCTTACCTGGTTCCCGATCCCGATTCCGTACTGCATACCTGGTTCGCCAACGGCTGGCGCCACGCGCTGGGAAAGAGCAAAAATCTCGTAAATTGATAGTGTGGCATAGCCTGCCACAGTAGCATTATTTACTCTACCGATGGCCGGCCGCTACTGCGTCGAGACCGTTACACCTGCAGGCGCCGTTACAGATCCCACGCTGAGCAACACTATGGCTGCGGGGGTGGGCGCCAGGTTGTGTGGAACCCGCACGTTGATCTGCACCGCACCCGCGATCAGCCCGGGAGCGGCCCCGGCGTAAATCACGTCGCCCTGAATACCGCCCACCGTGGCCGTGACCGCCATCTGCGTGTTCGCCTGTCCGGTGGCGGGTTGGCCGTCTGTAGCCGGCGGATTGAGCGGACCGAATCCAGTCCCGTAAACCATGATGATGGAACCGGCGCTGGCGGGGTTGGAAGGGGAATTCAAGGTGGAATCCTGGTTGAGGATGGCGCCCGGGCCCACACCGTCCGAGTCCTGTGTGAACAGGGCGGGGGAGACCGCAGCCGTAGACAGAGGCGTTACCATCCCCAGGGACAGGCCCGCCGCGAAAATTTCCAACGTGGCGGGTTTACTCGGGTCCAAGCCGAGAGGAACGACTGCATTCACCTGGCCGGGGCCAGCGTACAAAATGGGGGCATGGACGCCGTTGAACTGAACGTCGGTGGTCCCGGAAAGCCCCGCGCCACCAAAAATCGTGACGATCTCTCCCGGGCTGATGGGCCCCGCCAGAAGGCTGGCAGCATTGACGATTCCCCCCGCGACAAATGACTGCGTGAACGAGCCGGCTATAATCTGCACGGTTCCGGAGACCGGTGGAAGCGCAAGCGCAGTTCCGGTCGGATCGGTTGCCACGACGTTGCCGATGCGAATTTGGGCCGTTCCAGGTGTGGCGTTGGGGTCTACGGAGACGAGAGGACGCAGCAACTCCCCGTCTGCAATGACTCCCTGGTTCATCCCTACAATCACTACCCGCAATCCGCCGCTAGGTAGAGTGCTGGTGTAGAGCACCTTGGCCGAGGCACCAATCTGCACCCCCGGCAAGACACCGAAGGAGAGCGCGGCGTCCGAGGTCATATCGAATTGAATACCGCTGACCGCTTGTGCTTGCGAAGAAAAAGATAGTGAAGCACTCAAGATTTGGCCTGGAACAGCCGATTGACTTGGTAGTGACAGGCTCGCACCCTGGCTGTAGCTAAGCGGGAGCAGGAATACAGGCAGGATTATGGATCGGCACACCACTTGAAAATTATAGGCTTCACGGCCGGGTTTGTCAGGCCCGGGGCAGCAATACTGCCGCCAGTGGGTAGGGGATGTACCTACCAAAGACAGTGTTTTCCCGGCCTCGGCCCTCGGCTATTTATTGTTGAGTGAAAAATGCCTGAGAAGTTTCACCGCTCCGGCAGACAGAATGACAGGCTAAGGATGGCAATGGAAAAAGTTAACCTGGTTTTGAAATTCCAAATGGCCGGTAAGGCCGGGTGTTATTTGCGCGGCGCCGCCCGAATCAAAGTAGACGGGCGAGGCGGCTTGACGCTATATGATACGGACACTGCCGTGGCGGAAAAAATCGATCTTTCGAAACTGCAATCGTTGTCGATTCGGTTTCTAGACGGCACGTGCCAGGCCGCATAGCATAACTTCTTCCACCTGCGAATCACAGCAGGTACCGACGCTTCCTTGCCGCAGGGTGGTGAGGCCCGTGCTTCGCCAACAGCGGGCCTCTCCGCACGCACCCCGATAAATCACCATCAGTTTTCGGTAGCAATCGAAGCTGTATTGCTCGAGAGCACGTTGCCATTCTGCCCGGCCATCTCGAGGGATACCGGCGTTCTCGGTGCCGTCACCCCGGCAGGAACTTCGACGGTAATCCGGCAAACCGCGGGCGTGCCGCCGGCCGGTTGCACCGACTGAATGGAAGCCAACGAGCTTCCGAACCGGACTTGGAGATTTCCCGAGACAGACGCCTGGCTGCAATCCACGCCAGCCACGGAAATGGATAGCAGATCGCCTGGCCGGGCCGGTTGCCCATCAAAGCGAACACTCGGAATAGCAGCCAGCATGGATGAGCCCGCGTGCACCACGAGGGCTTGATTACTATCGCCCACGGTGAGAATTTCAGGGGTTGTGTCCTGTGACGGGGGACCGATTTTCACCGCAACAGTCTTGCTGGTGCTCAAGCCGAGCGAATTAGTCGCGGTGAAGGCGACGGCGTGGACACCCAAATCCTGCCCGGACGGGGTCCAGGCAAACGTGCCCGTGTTGCTATCGAAAGCGGCTCCGGCTGGGAGCCCGGAGGCAAAGACGGAATGCGCCCCACGATCACTGGCCAGGATATTGAAACGAATCGGCGCTCCCGGTGTGCCGGTTTGGTCTCCGGGGACAAGAAGGGCCGGGGTGTCGGCAGGGACGACGTTCAAGCTTGCCTGGGCTACACCGGCGCTGGAGCGGGCTTCCACGGCGATCGTTCCTTGCGGCGCGTCCGCGTCGGTGAGCAACTCGAAATGGATGCTGGTTTGCCCCATGCGTGTAGCCACCATCGCCGGAATGCTGACATGCTCTGAACTGGTGGCCAGCGAGAAAGCCGTCGCATCCGGGTTGCCGGCGGAATCGAGCCGGAGCTCGCATAGAGCGCTGGAGCCCGCCGTAACGCTGGAATCGCAAACGAGCGAAGCGCCGGCAGGTGCCGATACGGTCGAGGACAGCGAGCCGGAGCCGCGCGTACCCGGAGTCCGTCCGGATCTCAAACCTGGTAGCGCAATGCCTGACGAGAGCGAGCCTCCCGGCTTCGTCGGTAGGCCGATCACCGCGAAGTCCCGAATCAGGTCATCGGAAGAGTTATATCCGCCTGAAGTCAGATACTCGTAGGCCCCGAAATCGAAATTCGAAGACGCATTCCACGTAGAGGTGGCCGGAACGTAGCTGTCGGACTTGACCAGGACGCCGTTCAGATACAGGTTGGCCGTGCTTCCATTCCAGGCCAAAAGCACGTTCAAACTGACTCCGTTGCCGAAAAGGGTGTTTTCCGTGCCCTTGGGAACGTAATAGTAGAGGGACTTGCCGCCAACCTGGTAATAGAACACCAGCGACCCGGAAACAGCTTCCGTATAAAAAAAGAACTGGTGCACGCCGCCACCGTCGCGGGCGTCGAAAACATATCGCTGGTTGCTGTTGGACTGCCGCTGGGCAAAAGTGTAGCGGGATTTGAGCGTGAAAGAGATCTGTCCCTGCGGGATGCCGAAAACACCGGCCAGCGCGGCGCCGGTGAATTTGAAATAGGCGTTGTTGGTGTTGGCGCAGCAGTTCAGGAAATAAACCCCGCTGCCGGCAACGAAGTTCACGGAGCCGCTGCCATTAACCACCACCTTACCCGGCAGGCTGGAAGGGGCCGTGGACGGCGTCACTACCGATCCGTTGGTGGTACCGGTTACTTCGCTGGAAGTGCTGTGAATCAGCAGCAGAGCCGGACTGGCGACACTGAAATTGCCAATAGTATCGTCCAGGACGTTATATCCGCCGGAAGTCAAATATTCATAGGCGCCTAAATCGAAATTCGAAGACCCATTCCACGTAGAGGTGGCCGGAACATACGCAGCCGACTTGACCGGCACGTCGTTCAGATACAGGCTGGCCATGCTTCCATTCCAGCCCAACAGCACGTTCAAACTGACCCCGGTGCCGAAAAGCTGATCCTCGGTTCCTTTCGGCACGGTATAGGAGAGAGCCGTGCCCCCAACGCCGTAGTAGAACACCAGGGCCCCGGAAACAACCTGCGTATAAAAATAAAATTGATGCAGGCCGCTGCCGTCGCGAGCATCGAAAGCATACCGCTGGGCGGCCGCGGTGGACTGCCGCTGGGCAAACGTGTAATGAGATTTGAGCGTGAAAGAGATCTGCCCCTGCGGGATGCCGAAAACGCCGGCCAGCGCGGCGCCGGTGAATTTGAAATAGGCGTTGTTGGTGTTGGCGCAGCAGTTCAGAAAATAAACGCCGCTGCCGGCAACGAAGTTCACGGACCCGGTGCCATTGACTACCACCTTACCCGCCAGACCGGAAGGCGCCACCGTGGGGGTGATAGCTGAACCGGTTTGTACACTGGCTACTTCGCTTGCACTGCCCATGAGCAATAGCTGTGTGTTGAGCGGCGTCACCGTGGGCGCGGTGGTCACCGTGGGCACGGTGAGGGAGATGGGGAGGGAAAAGGCCGGAGATCCGGGAGTGGAAGCGGAAAGCGTCGCCGTTTGGGCCGAAGCAGTCGCCCCGGTGCTGATGGTGAACGTGGCGGAGGTCGCACTGGCCAGCACGGTAACCGAAGCCGGCACGGTAAGGGCGGCCGCGCTACTGTTCAGGGTGACGGCCACGCCGCCGGCGGGCGCGGCTGGGGAAATCGTAACTGTGCAGGACGTACTGGCATTCTGACCCAGGCTGGTTGCGGTGCATTGCAGCGACGACACAGTGACCGGGACAACCGGGGCAAGCAGCGAGATCGATGCGCTAGCGGAGGAACTGCTTAGCTTCGCGGTAACGGTGGCGGTCAGACCAGTCGATATAGTGCCGGCCGTCGCTGTAAAACTGGCGCTGCTGCTGCCGGCCGCAACGGTGACGGATGCGGGCACGGTTAAGCTGGTGGAATTTGAGCTGAGAGTCACCGTGGCACCCCCCGTTCCAGCGGGGCTGCTCAAGTTGACCGTGCAGGTGGAGGATCCCGCCGAACTTAACGACGCCGGACAAGACAGAGAACTGACAGTGGTAGCCGCGCCAGAGACGGTGATCGTGCCGCCTGTACTAGAAACCGCGACGGATGAACCAGCCAGAGAGGCTCCGATGGCGCTTGTGAGGTTGATTGCCGCCGTGGTTGCCCCGCTGGTCAAGGTGGCCGTTACGACGGCCACCACTCCATTGGAAATTATATTGGCATTGATGCCGGCGGCGACGCACATATACGCTGCGGCTCCGCCTGTGCATGAAATGGATTTGCCTGCCGCCGTCGCTGCGGCGCCAGCGATTACGCTGATGCTCGCCACGCTCGCCGCCGGATAGGCGAATGTCCACTCCAGTGCCGCTGGCTCGCTGCCTGCCGGCGAGGATACCGAGAGATTCAGCGCGACCGTGCCACCGGCCGCTGCCGTGCCTGACAAGAGCGTCAGTGTGGGCTGCGCCCAAAGAGCATTGCTGAAACCAAGAGTGGCAGATAAAAGCACAAATCCCAAAAATTTGGACATCCGTAACCTTCTCCCTCAGCCTGGGAAGCGGTAATGTTCACTACAGTACAGCCGGATTCTAGCAGTACTGAAATGCATCTGTTTAGGTTTCAAATGGTTAGCGGCAGTTAACGTAACTAAGGTTGTATGCTGCCTTGGGCCTACCGATTGACTGTGCCTGGATTCAAACCTTGGGAAATTCGCTTGATCGTTCGAGAATAGACATCAAATAACTGGTGACTTTATCAACATTCTGTGGAATGGCGCAAGATCTGCATGAATAAGACAGTACAAAAAACTGTAATGGTGCAACGTGCTGTCGATTCAGTCGTGCTGGCCTTGTTTTCAGTGCTGTACTCGTGTGCCGTCGCTCTGCTGAAGTTGCGTACCAGGCGGCCCCAGCCGCGGGTGCGCGCGAACGGAAAGGCGACCGCGTTGTGACCCAAGGCATGGCTACGATTTCGAATGTTCTGACGATTGACGTGGAGGAGTACTTCCATCCCACCGAGGTGCAGGCATTCCTCGACCAAAGCGAATGGGAAACCATGCCCTCCCGGGTGGAGCGGCAAGTTTATATGCTGCTCGATCTTCTGGAGGCGAAACGCGTCCGGGCAACCTTTTTCATGCTGGGTTGGGTGGCGGAGCATCAGCCGGCCCTGCTGCGCGCCATTGCCGGCCGGGGGCATGAAATCGGTTGCCACAGCTACGCGCACCGGCTGGTCTACGATTTGACTCCGGTCCAGTTTCGCGAGGACACAATGCGGGCCGTCTCCACCATCGCCGGCATCTGCGGGGTGGCGCCGCGGGCGTATCGAGCGCCCAGTTACTCCATCACGCGCGAGTCTTTTTGGGCGCTCGAGACGCTGATCGAATGCGGTTTCACCCACGATTCCAGCATTTATCCGATCGCCCACGACCGCTACGGGATCGAGGGGTTCGAGCGCTGCGCGCACGTGCTCCGAACGCCATCCGGACCGATTCACGAAGTGCCGATTGCGACCGTCAGGCTGGCCAATGGCCGTGTGGCGCCTATCGGCGGGGGCGGATACCTGCGGCTGCTGCCCTACCGTTACACCGCGGCGGGAATCCGCCGGGTGAACCGCGTAGAGCAACAACCGGCTTGCGTTTACTTCCACCCGTGGGAGATCGATCCGCAACTGCCGCGCCTGGCAACCGGCCTGATCGCGCGCCTGCGGACTTATACCGGCTTACGCGGAATGCGCGGCAAGCTGGAGCGCCTGCTTGCCGAATTTCACTTTGCGCCCCTCACCGAGGTTCACCCGGCGCCCGCCGCGGTGGCCGCAACGCCGGCCGGTTAATCCATGCGGCCGCTTTCCATTTTGTGCTTGGTCATGCAGGCAGCTTACGGGCAGGCTTTGCTGGTGGATCGGAGCTTATCCGCCGGGCAGGGGATGGTGCGGCTGGGAGTGCCCCAAGGGTTTCTGGGCGATCACTTCGCCCTGGGAGCCCGCGGGGAGGTCTGGGTGGTCGACCGGCTCGCGGTCTGGGCGGTGGCCGATCCGAACCGCGAGGCGGCGGAGCGTTTCGGCGATCTATTCGGGAGCGTCAAGCTGTTTGGGGGCATCGAAGCGGATCTGCCCGCGCCCGGCCAACCCGCACAGCCCGACTGCGCCTGCCACAACCTGGTGGTTCTGAAGAGCGGCACGCTGCAACCGGGCATGGATGCCGCGGATACAGCCGAAATCCAAATCTCAGCGGCGGCGCCGGGCACCTGGCGGGTTGAGTTCAACGACGTAAGATGGTCGGCGCCCGGCGGGGTTCCTCTTCAGTTCGGCATCCTCGCAACGGGGCGCGCGGCCGGCCACGGGCAGCCACGTCCTGTCTGGTTCAATAGTGCCGCGGCGAACCCGGCCAGCCACGATCTCAGGCTATTTGATGAGAACGGCAAACTGCTGGGGCGGTACGCGCCGGATGGTGGGCCGCTGGATCCGGCCATCGGATTTCACGTGCAGGTATGGGGGCACCGCAGTAACGACTAGAAGCAGAGACGGTAGCCCGTCACCAGCAGTAGCCCGGCCAGAACCGTCCGCAGCGGACGCGAGGGAATAGACAGAGCCAGGCGGCTGCCCAGCAAGACTCCGGGGATGGAGCCCGCCAGCAGGGTCGGCACCAGGTGCCATTCGACTCCGCTGGCACTGGCATGAGCCAGGCCGGTCACCGACACCAGCACAGCCGCATGAACGATATCGGTGCCCACTACCTTGGTGGACTTCGACGGGTACAGGATCATCAAAAACGGCGCCAGCAGCGACCCGCTGCCCACCGAAGTTGCGCCCACGCAGAACCCCACAATTGCGCCCCAGACGACGGTGCCGCGTTCCCGCAGAAAGCTCATCCGCTCGGCCGACAGAGCAGCGGCCGGCAGAGGCCATAACATACGGGCGACTAGGATCACGGCCACGATCACCAGCAATGTTCCAATCGCCTTTTGAATGTAGTATTCGGCCTGATGGGTTACGTGCGGTAGCAGAATCACCAGGGCTGAACCGAGCAGGCCGCCGGGGATGCTTCCGCTGGCCAGCTTTTTGACCACCGGCACGTCTACCGTGCCGTGGCGAAAATGGAAAATGGCGCCGGCAATCTTGGTTACGGCTCCATAAACCAGATCCGTGCCGACGGCAGTCACCGGCTTGACCCCGAGCACCAGGATTAAGAACGGCGCCATGAGCGCGGCGCCGCCCATGCTGGTCAGCCCGATCAGCAGACCTACGCCGAAGCTCATCGTGACGAGTGGAAAATCCATAAGATTGGAGTGCCGGGCCCCGGTTTCCCCCCGGGCTCTATATAGTGATTCCGCAGACTATTAGCAGTTCAAATGCCGTGAGGGGAGGGCGGGAAAAAGGCGGCTTGGCGGTTTAACAAACGGCGGGGAACCAAAAGACTGGCATTCAATCCCAGTGATTTCCTTATCGAATCAGCAAGACCCGGACGTTCAGCTCCGGTTTGGCAGCGGACAACTCCTTCCACCCTCGGTCGGCGGTGACTGCAACCATATTGTTCCCGCTAGCCACTGACAAACAGATCCGGTCGCCAAGCGAGAGGCCCTTCAGGCAATAGCGCGCCGCATGGTAAGCCTCGTCGGCAGTCAGGGTCTGAATGACCTCTATGCCGATCTCCGAAATCCACTCCCGGCACCTGGCTTCATCGACGCCCGCATCCACCAGCTTTTTCACTACCTCGGTCAACTGCACGGCATGAATAACGGAACGGTCGAGAATGGATCCGCTATCGGGCTCTGGCGAGAGCAATCTTTCCGCCCCCGGCTCGTTCCGTAGGAGCGCCAGCAGCGCAGAGGCGTCTAGCAGGAAGTCCGCTTTCACCGCTTTTCTTCCTGCTCAGCCTCGGCTCTGCGCTCCGCTATCAGTTCCTCCGATAGTATGCGGCCTGGAGCGAATGCCCGAAAACGCTGCTGAACGCGCCTGATCGCGGCAGCTCGGTTACCAATAACCGTAACGGTGTCATCATTTGCGCTGATCAAGACATCTTCCCCAGGCTGGAGGGCCAGCTTCCGCCGGATTTCGGCAGGCAGAACTATCCTGCCGGATTTTTCTAATTTGACAGAAAAGACTACCATGAACATATCTTAGCAAGACTGCCGTTTTTAGCAGTTCTGCCGCTTATCTCTGCTACTTATACGTGTGCTTCGATTTGAGGAGGATGGCTGAGATTTCTACGACGCCGCGATCCGAGAATTTTCTGAAGATGATCCGGTATGACCCGACCCTCTTGCGCAGGCGTCGGGTGGATATGTACCCCCTGCTCCAACATGCGCGAAATGGCGACGGGCGGTCATCAAGGTGAAGGAGTTGTTACAAACGCGCCGAAGCGACGTCACTATATCCTAAGAGAAGGGAGCACAGAATTATGGCAGCACTCGATTGGTCGCAATGCCCCGCTGTGGAAAGCGTGCCGGGACGGTTAAACGGCGCATGGGTCTTTCGCGATACGCGAATGCCCGTCTCTGCCGTTTTCCAAAATCTCGAAGCCGGGGCAACCGTAGATGACATCACAGAATGGTTTGACATTCCTAAGGACCAGATAATCGAGGTTTTGGAGTTTGCCGCCCGCAGCGTTGCGGCGCCGGTTCCCGGGGAAACGGTACCAACACTCGATGCTCGTCCTGTTTGATCACAGCAC
>DATJAK010000062.1:0-53102 GCA_035516375.1 Bryobacteraceae bacterium | reverse complement strand
TCAGCTGATCGTGGCCTCATTGAAGCACCTTAGTAGTCATCCCATACACTACAGACGGCAAATTTCCACGATCAGCTGATCGTGGCCTCATTGAAGCATGACAATGGCCTCATTCGAGGCTATGAGCGGGTTATTTCCACGATCAGCTGATCGTGGCCTCATTGAAGCGGTAACCAAGTACGTAAGTCATCCAGATTCGCGTAACATTTCCACGATCAGCTGATCAAAAGTCACCGGCGTCGATAGCGCGCTGAAGTTCGAGATGATGCGGGCCATCGGCTTTGACCACGTGATCGATTGTAGGAAGGAAGACTTTGTCAGCAAGGGCCGGCGCTACGACTTAATCCTCGATACAAAAACGACTCGTTCTCCGTTCGCGTACGCGCGCTCGCTCAGTCCCGGTGGAACATACGCCACCGTTGGTGGAGACTTGTCCCGATTGCTCCAGCTTGTAATATTCGGATGGTGCATTCGGCAAGTAACGAGCAAAACTGTCCGTTTGGTCATGCTGAAGCAGAACCAGGACCTTCGATACTTGAGCGAACGTTTTGAAGCCGGAAGGCTGACCCCCGTGATCGACGGTCCTTATAAGCTGAGTGAAGCGCAGGAAGCCTTTTGTCATTTTGGCGCGGGCGCTCACAATGGCAAGGTCGTGATCGCGATGGTGTGATAGTCGATCCGTAATCGCAAAGGGCTTTCTAACGCTCTGTTGCGGGTGAGTCGGCGACTCGGATGGAAGTTGCCTTTTCGGTGGTCGGGAACAGGAGGTCGGCTTGGGTCAGCGAATCTAAGTACCCCCACGATGCCTCCGACAAACAGAGATGCTACTCCGAAAATGTAGATGATTTTGTAGTCATAAAAGCCCCCAAGCTCAACAAGCTTCAACAGGCTTCAACAAGGCGGCGGCAAGTGCTTGTTCTGCAAGTGCTTGGAAATAGGCTGTTTCTGAATTCCAGCGACGACCGTCTTGGGCGCAGGGGGTCGGGCGTTCAAATCGCCCCGCCCCGACCAAACCTCCTGCTGATTCCAAAGAAGTCGATCGATCGGCGCTCCATCGCTTTCGCTGTTCCTTTGCCTCTACTGTGCCAAAACTGTGCCAAAACCCGGACCGGATTCGCTCGCTTGCCGGTTGAGTTTCGCCAGCGCCTCGCGTTTCATCTGCAGCTTCATTTGCGAATACTTCTTGAACACCTTCGCATCGCTCTGGCGGAGCAACTGCGTCACCCACTCGTCCGCGACGCCGCCGCTGAGCCGGTAGCGTACGTCGAGCAGAGATCGTAGATGCGGAAATACGGCACCTTCGCGCGCCGCAACGTCGCGTGCCAGGCGGTTTTGAACGTCTTCTGATGGCCGCTGGCATTCTCGTCGCTCGGGAACAGGTAGGCGCCCGGCCCTGAGATCGCTAGCTGATTTCTGAAAGCATCAGCGGCGATGTCCGTAAGCGGAACCTCGGCGACTCCGTTCGGCGTCTTCGAATCCGGAATCCACACCGTCCGGTTCACCAGATCGAGCTGATCCTTCTTCATTGGCGTCAGCTCTTTGTAAATGCCGGTCCTCACTGCCTTCGACTGCTTCGGCACTGATGTCGAATTGGAAACATTTTGGAAACTTTCTGGAAACCCTATGTCCGGACCCACGGAGTTGGAAACCTCGTGTAAACACATTGGATATTTCATGAGAACCCTGGAAACGCTATCGATGTCCGCTTCCCGCCACCGCGCTCGCGCGACGAGGAGAAACCTGCTCTGGCTGTTCAAGCAAGCATTGATCAGGGACTCAACAACGACAGTACGATGCCGCGCCTGTAGTCTGTATCCTTCTCGCGAAATTGCACCGATGAATCCTTGACATCAATATTCAGGTAAAAGTCTGCGCCCCTGTCTTCCGTCTCACTTTCGAAAAACAGTTTCAACGGTAATAATATACTTGACATACCTGTGCCTTTGCGGCTACGCTCTGGGTGGCGTGACAGGCCGCTATGGTTTAGGTAGAGCGGATGCGTCCAATCTCCCAAGTTCGGTGCGTCCAATCTCGAAGTTCGCCTTCTGCTTCCCACTCATGGCTGGCCCCAAATATATCAGCGTAGACAATCGCGAGCGTAAAGGTAAGGGACACCTTGCGTTCTTGGAGAAGCGTTATCGACCGTGGGTCAAGCCACCGCTTGAAAGCGTCAAAGGCAATCCACATGTCGCCCGATGGGGCAAGATCGACCGCGAGTGGGCTGACGAGAGTAGTGGATTCGTTCCCCGGCAAAATACTGAGATGTCCTTTGAAAGTCAGATTAAGTGCGCGCGAAGCGCCATTGTTCTTAATGCCTATTTTTACGTTCGTATCGCTAGTCAGAGGCATGCCTTCCAGCAAGATGTTATTAGCGATGAAGAAATTCATAGCAACGGGTTGTATAAATGCTCGTTGTGCATACAAGGCATTTCTGGCCATGCTGACGCTTGCTTGAGCAGCGTCGGCGCTTTTTGTTGCAGCATCAGCAGACTGCTTTGCAATCTGAATGGATTCTTCAGATGTAGCAGCCTGCCGCTCCAGGAGCGCCGCTTGACGACTAGCGGTTTCGGCGCTGGACCTGGCAGCATCAGCGCTCACAACAGAAGCGTCAGCCGATTTCTTGTTCTCCTCCAGGGTATCCCTCATGTATCTAGCTTGCTCCTCCATGGCAAGTCTCTGCTTATGCATAGCTTGCCACTGGAAGTAGCCCAGCAAGGCGATGGCAACAGTGGCAAGCGCAGATATGATAGTGCTGGCGATAAGCCACCATTCGGGCGACGTTTTGTTTTCGCTTTCAGTAGCGAGATTGCTCTTATTCCCGCCTGTTACTTCGGAAGTAGATTTCGTGCCCGTGGTAGAAACGGACTTGGTACTACCCTGATTGCTGCGTCCTTTGGAGTTTTCAGTGCTGCTCTTGCGCTGATCGTCATGACTGGGTTTAGTTGGAGTTGGGGCTGGTGGCTGTGATTGAGATGCGGCTAAGAAGCATCCAGCGATCAGGAGTAACACGACGCGCACTTCAGTCGTCACGTTTCCGCCCAGGTGCGTCCGGATTGTCTGCACGTGGCGATGACTGCTTTGCGATTTCCACTCGGCGGTCCAGTTCGGCTTTACTCACCTTCAGGAGTTTCCGCATGCCGCTTCTGAGCCGCCGAAATTCCTTGGAGTTCTCGAACTGCTCGGGAGTTAGCGGAGGCGGCTCCGCTTTCCCCGGCCCTGTTTCTTTTTGTATTGGCCCATCAGCCACAAGCAGTCTCCGTTTCCATCTTGCCGATCAGTTCTTTGTAGGTCAGCCGTTTTCCAACTACCTGACGCATACCGAACACGAACCGGTGAAGGTCATCGCTCGTTCTGTTGTTATAGCGGAACGCCTGCTCATCGCAGTAGGCTTGCAGGTGGAACGGTTCGACCGAAACGTAGGTGCCGCGAAGCGCGCGCTTCAGCAGGCTCCAGAAGTTCTCCAGATTGTTGGTATGAACCTGCCCGTTGACGTACTGCTCCGTGTGATCTACGAAGTCATGTACGAATCCGTCGGCGGGAAGGTTGCGATAGGAACGCAGGGAATCAGTGTAGACGGTCGATCCCTTCTCGACGTTCTCAATGATGTTGGTCCGCACATGAAACTGGCGCACGTTGGGCAGTACCTTGGTTCGCGTGCGGCCCGTCTCGCGTTCGAGGATTCCCATGACGATGGCCTTACCGTCGAAGCCGCCCATGCGGACGTGATCGCGCATCTTCACCTGATCGCGTTTGTAGGCGTGCATGTTGAACGCCTTGCCGCCGATGAACGTCTCATCAGATTCAATGGTTCCGCTCAACTTGCGAAAGTCTCCCTCCTGCATCGCAAGGCGAATGCGATGGAGCATGAACCACGCGGTCTTCTGAGTGACGCCCAGGTTTCGGTGAAGCTCCCACGAAGAGATTCCGTTTTTGCAGTTAAACAGCATCCACACCGCTGGCAACCATTTCTCCAGCGGGATCGGAGAGTCCTCAAAGATAGTTCCGGTCTTGAGAGTGAATCGCGGCTTGGGGTGAGTGGCATAGCACTTCCAAACGCGATTCTTGGCAAGGTAACAAACCTTCTCCGAGCCGCACTGCGGGCACTTGATTTTGCCATTCGGCCAACGCAGATCTACCATGAACTGGTGGCAGTGATCGTAATCCGCGAAGTACAGGATTGCGTCTCGAAGAGTGGCTTTGCTTTCCATGATTCTATTGTGCGCCTGATTCACAGGTATGTCAAGTATATTATTACCGTTTCAACTTCACTGAGGCGTGTTGTACCTGGGCAGGATCGCCTTCCAGACTGACGGCAATGTAGGAGACCTCGTCCTGCATTTTTAGAGGGTTCAGGTTCGTGCCATAGACCTCGTCAAGAGCGCGTAGAAAAGCGTCGCTTTCCGCACCGACCGAAACGACCTGTGCGCGGCCCCAGTACAGAGGAAGTTTGCTGTCTTCAAGGACCTGCAGTTCCCAATCGGAGGCTAGGCTCACGGCGAAACCGACCGGCGTTCCGAGATGCATCCCTCGCGCCACGAGGCGGCAAACACCGTCCGATGATCGTTTGAGGTTTTCGAGCCGTAGGGACAAATCGGCGTATCCGGGCTCAGAATCTTTCGTAATCTCGGGGAGTTGCGTCGAGTCCATTCAATTAGATCATGTCAGCGTGGATGTTTCCGAAGCAAGTTGGCGTCGGCCCATGATGCTCGCCTTCTCGATCGCTTCATTTCTCCGCGCAGGTGCGCCGCGGATCGCAGTGACGCCCTGCTTGTTGAGCCACCGTGCCCCTGTCTATATTGCAAAAATGCAATAATATGACTTGACGGCATGGGCTGTGGAGTTACTCGATGAGCGAGTCCGGGATGAGCTCGAAGCGCTGCCGCCCGATATGCAGGCCCGTTTTCGCCGTATCGTCGAGTTGATCCAGAGATACGGCCTCGAACGAGTTCATGAGCCGCACATAAAGCACCTGGAAGGCCCTTTGTGGGAAATGCGCATGAAGGGTAAGGACGGAATATCAAGAGCCGTCTACGTCACCGCCAAAGGCCGCCGGGTTGTTGTCGTCCGCGTGTTCGTCAAGAAATCGCAGAAGACGCCCCGGCGAGAGATTGAAATCGCGCTGGAAAGAGCCCAGGAGGTTCAGGATCAATGAAACGCACGACTGTCGATGAGCTCCACAGGAAGTGGATGAAAAACCCGAAGTACCGACGCGAATATCAAGCGCTGGAGGAAGAGTTTTCGCTTGCCGCCGCTCTGATCGAAGCCCGCGCCCGCGCAGGTCTCACGCAAGAGCAGGTGGCACAGCGTATGAAGACCACGCAGGCCGTGATCGCGCGTCTGGAAGGCGGCGGAAGTATGCCCTCGACGCGGACTCTTGAAAAATACGCCAAGGCGACCGGAACGCGCCTCAAAATCAGCTTTGAGCCGGAAGGGGCGCGGCGCTGCTGCTGAACGGCCTCACAACGTGGCGGTCATTCAGGCATTGATAGCTGCTGGCGCGAACCCGAATACCCGTGGGATAGAGGAATACGAAGGGGACGGGGCTCCGTTGTATCGCACCATTATTGTCGAAGATGTGGACAACGCACGAGCGCTTCTGGATGCCGGGGCTTCGGTTAAGTCATACCATCTCACAAATATGGCGCATTTGAACGCGGACATAATGAAGCTGCTTGTGGCGCACGGGCTGGATAAGTTTCAGGTGGATAGCTATGACCGCAACCTGCTCCACCAGATTCTTCAATGGGACCCAGGCCCCAAACCGGACCTCGTTGAATATCTCATTGAGGCTGGAGTACCGCTGAACGCGCGCGACGCTGACGGCAAGGCACCGCTCGCCTATTGGCGAGAGCCTCGCAATTTCGAACTCCACCCGCTCCTGGTGTTGGTTAACGGACTGCCTCCCCAACCACAACAGCGTCCTTGAGCAGCAAAAGAGCCGCGCTAGGATTTCGGCCTTGCTGGAACGATCGGGCGCACGCTTGTAAGCCATCGTTGTACCCAAGCCCCTGCTTTTCCACTGTGCCAAAACTGTGTCCAAACTCGATTTCTTCCAGCCACCGGAGTTGCTTTTTGAGCGAAAGCAGATTCCCCGGATTGTTGGAAACGTTAGGAGTTCGCGAAAGCCGATGGAGCCCCTGGAACCGATTTCGCTCCCTTGGGCGCAGGGGGTCGGGCGTTCAAATCGCCCCGCCCCGACCAAACTTTTCAATCATCTAGATCTAGAGGGATCGAGAGTCGGCAAAATCCCTCTGTGTCCACACGAATGTCCACATGGGCCCACTTTGGGTGCTCCTACGAAGGGGAGAAGTCCTCCCGATTCATCGCGGATGGGAAGGCCCCCAGGCCGTTCCTCAATGGATCACCACAAATTTGTGCCCACTTTTCACCGGACCGGCTTGATCTCGCGAAGATAAAACTCGCAACCGGATTTGCTAACCACATATGTTGTGCTGGAGGTGTTCTCGATGAATCCGCGATCAACCAATTCCTCGACAATACTTAAGTCGACAGCCTCGCAAACTGGCTTTCTACTGTGAGGTTTCGCGTTACGTGAGAGCAAAGGCCAAGGCCTCCGGTGAGTTTGAGCCACTAGATACATTTGCAATTCGATCATGTCCTTGAGTGTGTCCGGAACGTTGCTGGCATGCTCTTTCAGCTGGGTGGACATCAGAGGATCTCCACCACTGCCTGGAAAAGTTGGGGCGCTAGAGTGATGCCGCAAGTCTTGAGCCGATCGTAGAACTTAGGACGGATACCGGTTGCACGGAAACGCCCCAACACCCTCCCGGACTCGGCTACGCCGGTCTTCTCAAAAAGAAAAATATCCTGAAGCGTAATGATGTCTTGCTCCATGCCGACCACCTCTGTAATATGCGTAATTCGGCGAGTTCCATCGCTGAAGCGCGAGGTTTGAATAAACAGATCAACCGCTGAGGCAATCTGTGATCGAATGGCGCGAACGCCCATATTTGAGTTGGCCATTCCAACCATCACCTCCAGCCGGCCCAAACCATCGCGGGGCGTGTTGGCATGCAGTGTGGTGAGCGATCCATCGTGGCCGGTATTCATGGCCTGTAGCATGTCCAAGGCTTCTTCGCCCCGAACTTCGCCAACCATGATGCGGTCGGGGCGCATACGGAGGGCGTTAATGACAAGTTGCCGTATGTGGATCGCGCCGACACCCTCAACGTTGGGGGGCCGGGTTTCCAGGCGTGCCACATGCGCCTGCTGGAGGCGCAATTCAGCGGCGTCTTCAATCGTCACGATACGCTCATCCTCCGGGATGTAGGAAGAAACCGCGTTGAGCAGGGTAGTCTTACCAGAACCGGTCCCACCGCAAATCAGAATATTTAGGCGCGCTTTGACGCATGCTTTAACGAGTTCGAGCATACCGTCGGTCAAGGCGAGCTTCGCCACAAGGTCTTCGCCTTTCAAGGCGTGCCGGCCGAATCGGCGGATGGAAAGCAGGGGGCCGTCAACGGCAACCGGCGCAATCGCGGCGTTTACGCGCGAGCCATCCGGAAGCCGGGCGTCCACCAGCGGCGACGATTCATCAACCCGGCGACCGATTCGCGACACGATTTTTTCAATAATGCGGAGCAGGTGCCCGTCGTCTTTGAACTCCACTGAGGTGCGGTACAGCTTTCCAGCACGCTCCACGTACACCAGATGGGGCGTGGTTACCAGGATGTCCGATACTGTTGGATCTTGCAGTAAAGGTTCGAGCGGGCCCAGTCCGAAGACCTCGTCCAGGATTTCTTCAATGACCCGATCCTTCTCGACCAGGCTGAGGGGCGTCGCCTGCTCTTCGACAAGCTTGGCGACCGCCGCACGGACTTCCGCACGGACACGCTCGCCAGCCATGGAGGAGAGTGCCTCCAGGTTGATCCGGTCCAGAAGTTTCCGGTGAAGCGTGAATTTCAGCTCCTGGTATTCGGGACTGGAATCTCCTGGGCTCATTAGCCGATTGACCCATCCGGTTTCTCGGCTCTCACGCGTTCTCGATGCTGGCGTCAACGCGGTTGCCATGGTCGCTTCCTTTCTCCAAGCCGCACCGAGCGTCTTGTTTGCAGATGGCTGGTCTTATTTCAGAGCTGCCCGTTCAGGCCAGGTGGGGTGCGGTTGGGCCATTCGGCCCTCCGCGTAGATGGTGCTCGAGCGTATGGTCCAGATTTAGCCGAATGCTTGTCTTTCTGAATTCCAGTGTCCGGCACGGTCTAAGGTCTGCCGGAACCGTTTCCAAGGTTAAAGTGTATTAGTTATGTCGCGCAAGTACACTTCGGTGGACTATTGGCCATTTCGGCCAAATGCCGAATGAGTCTTCCTGGAGATTGGCCCAATAGATGGATCTGGCCACTGGCAAAATTCCAACCGATGGCCACAGGTTCAAATCACCCCACCCCGACCAAACCTCCTTGCTTTACAACAACTGATCTTTCTTAGGCCCGAAGCTGATCCGGAACGTGCGTCGGCTGGATCCGTTTCACTCGAATCTTCACTTCGACTCGCGCCCCAAGGCGGTTTAGGATCGACATCAATCGATCCGCCGTGAATCTACCGAGGTCGGCGTGACGGATACGCGAAAAATCGGCTGCGGCGAAGCCAGTTCGAGCATGTGCCGCCCGCACCGTCAATTCATCGCGATCGAGCGTTTTTATGATTTCCGCCGCCAGGAGCGCCTTCAACTGCTCGACATCGGCGTTCTCGCGGCCGAGATCGCGAAATACGTTCCCGCTACCGCGAACCAGTTCCAGTTTTTTACCTTTCATCTGAGTGCCTCCGTCAATCTTTTCAGCCGATCCTTCAGCATGTCGATTTCGTGTTTCGGCGTCTTGGTGCCCTGTTTCAATTTCTTGTGGAATGCATGAATGACCAGGATTTCATCTGCCAGTTGAAGCGCGTAAACGACGCGAAACGCATCGCCCGAAGCGCCAGCGCGATTTCAAACACACCGGAACCGAGGCCGTGCATGGGTTTTGCAATGTCGGCCTTACCGCCCACCGCCGCAATGGTGAGCGCCGTGAGGAAAGTCGATTGCGCATCTTTGGGGAAGGCCTCAAAGTCCTTCAGCGCCGCCTTGATCCACGAGACCGGTCGGGTTTTCGGGGCTTCGGCCACTCCTATTGTTATGTTGTCATTAATGACAACATATGTCAAATTGGCGGCGAGCTGGCACTTTATCCGGCTGGGGCCATCTCGATAATGCCTGGTTCCGACCTATAGTCGGTTCACGACGGATGCGACCAGGCATCGAGACGCGGCAGCCACCTGGGCACGTTCGCACAAAATTGATCGTACTCGCCGCCGTAGGTTCGTCGCAGTGTCGGCTCCTCATACGCAAGAACGAAAACGTGAAAGCAGAACCAGACGACGATTCCATACTCGAGCAGGCGGAAATCACTCAAGATTAATCCCTGACCAATAATCAGCGAGAAGACTGCCAGATACATGGGGTTCCGCACGTATCGATACCAGCCGACGACCACCAGTTTACGCGTGGGCGATACCGGGGCCGGTGTTCCCTGCCCAAAGACCGCGAATCGAAAGAATGAGTCGAGCAGCACCGCGACGCCCACGACAACCAGCAAAACGCCCAAAGCGGGAAGAACCGGGACACGCCAGAACGGCGGTCGAGCCTGCCAACCGGAGATCCACCAGGGCGCCAAGCCGGCCACCGTCCCCGGCGCCACGATCAGAAAGAGAGCCGAGCCAAGAATGGATCTGACCCGTGCATCCGCGTCTTTCATCATCGCGACTCGCCGTACATTGTAAAGAAATCAGCCGGGCCCACAGATAATACACTGGAGGCTGAAGTGGCGCTGGATAGCCCACCCATGACGGGCCGTTTTGACTTTGGTGGTTGCTTTGACTACCCCAGATGAACACAGGGGAATTTTCGGGGACATTCGGTGACAGGAAGGACTCCGGCTAACTGGGCGAAGAGCAGCGTCCCCCCACAATGCTTGCGTCATTTTCCCCAATCTGCAGTGGCATAAACCACCGCATTCGCGTGATTCACTGCTGACAAATTCAAAAGGTGTCACCAATCCAATCCTTCCTGCATCTCTGCTCTTGGATGCTATTGAGATCTTATTATGGTCCGGTGTTCTTTGTTGTTCGTTGCAGTACCGATTTTGGCGCAGAACTCGCTGTCGTTGCATGACGCCGTGCGTCTGGCGCTCGAAGAGAATCCGTCGATTTCGGCAGCCGAGGCTGGAGTCCACGCCTCCGAAAATCGGGTCGATCAGGCCCGTAGCGGCCGTCTACCAAGGATCAATTACTCCGAATCGTTCGCGCGCAGCGACAACCCGGTATTTGTCTTCAGTTCTTTGCTCACGCAGCACCAATTCGGCGTAGAGAATTTCAACATAGGACCTCTCAACCGGCCCGACTCGTTAAACAACTTCCAATCGCAAGTTACGGTCGATCAAGTCCTGTATGACGCCGGGCAGACGAAACACGCGGTTCAAGCGGCGGAATTAGGACGGAATATGACGACCGAAGAACGACGCCGCGCCGAGATGCAGGTGATCTGGGGCGTTGCCCGCGCGTACTACGGCGCGGTTTTGGCTGCCGAAAGCTTGCGGACCGCCGAACAGGCAAAGGGCTCGGCCGAAGCTGATCTGCGGCGAGCGGAAACGGTTCGAGCGGCGGGAATGTCCACCGATGTCGATGTCCTCTCGATCCGGGTGCACCTGGCGGCGGTGAATGAGCAGCGGATCCGCCGCGCGGCCGATCTGGATGTGTCCAAAGCGGCGCTGAACGATGCTCTCGGGCTTCCGCTGGACACGCCGCACACGCTCACCACACCCCTGACGGCGCTCGCTCTCCCGGATATGGCTCTCGAAGACTTGGAACGGGACGCTTCGACATCGCGCCCCGAGGCTCGCCAGGCGCACCTGGGCGCGGACCTGGCGCGAACCCAGTCGGATGCCGCGCGCGGTTCCCTGTTGCCGCAAGTCCGTTTCCGGGCTGCGTTTGAGGCCGACCGGCAGGACTTCGCCACCAAAGGAGGCGGCAACTGGCTAGCCTCCGTTTCGCTTCGCTGGAATCTTTTCAACGGCTTTGCCGACAAGGCGCGCATTGCGGAATCGAGCCACTGGCTGGAGCGCGCCAAGGCCGATGAGCAGCGCATGGACTCGGCGGTGCGGCTGGAAGTCCGACGGTCTTACGGTGATCTGCGCGCTGCCAGGCAACGCATCGAGGTGGCGCAGGCGGCGGTGGCGGAATCGGAAGAAAGTCTGCGCATCACACAGAACCGCTACGAAGCCGGAATGAGCAACGTGACGGATCTGCTGCGCACCGAAACTGCGGTTCTCGAAAGCCGCACGCGCTATCTGGCTGCGGTGCACGATCAGCGCGTGGCCGCCGCCATGCTGGAACTGGCTGCAGGACGCCTCTCCGCGGACTCGGAGGTACTCGACTGATGAAGCTCGTTTTGATTTCTTTGACAGCGCCTCTGCTGTTTCTGGCCTCCTGCGGCGGCGAACCGCCGCGCCGCACGCAGTCGAGGAGTGGTTTGCCAATGCAGATTCAGGCGGTTGCGGTTTGCACGCAGCAATGGCCCGACATCTATGAGGCCACTGGCACGGTCCGAGCGCGCACCACGGCAGTGGTCGCCAGTAAGGTGATGGCGTATGTGCAACTGGTCAGTGTTCAAGTAGGAGACCGCGTTCGCGCCGGCGAGACCTTGATCAGGCTCGATGCGCGCGAGTTGGAGGCCAATCTGCGACGAGCGGAGGCTGCGCGCGCGGAAATCCAGAGCGCCATTCCGGAGGCCGACAATGGCGTGGCTGCCGTTAAAGCCAACCTTGATCTGGCACAAGCGACGTTTCGCCGCATGGAAGAACTGGCTTCGAAGAAGTCGATCTCCAACCAGGAGTTCGAAGAGGCCTTGGCCCGCCTGAAGAGCGCCCAGGCTGCTTACGATATGGCGCGCGCCAGGCGCACCCAGATCGATTCCAGGCTCGCTCAAGCAGAGCAGGAGATCCGCTCGGCCGGGATCATGCGCGACTACGCGACGATCGCCGCGCCCTTTGCCGGAGTGGTGACTGCCAAATCCGTAGAGCCGGGCAACCTGGCAGCCCCGGGCGCACCGCTTCTGACCGTGGAGCAGGATGACGCGTACCGGCTGGAGGCGTCCGTAGACGAATCGAAACTGCCATCGGTTCGGAAGGGGCAGACGGTTGAGGCCGTGTTCGAGGCGTTAGACCGAAAACTCACGGCGCGCGTTTCCGAAGTGGTGCCGGCCGTGGACGCCGCGTCACGAGCCTACACCGTCAAAATCGATCTTCCCGCGATCCCCAACCTACGGTCAGGGATGTTCGGCCGGGCGCTATTCCCGCTGGGCAAGCGTAGCGTTACCACCGTTCCAGCGGCGGCCGTACTGGAGCGCGGCCAACTGCAATCGGTATTTGTGGTTGAAGATGGGGCGGCCCACACGCGATTGGTCACGACTGGCGCCCGCTTGGCGAGCAACGTCGAAATCCTTTCTGGCGTGCACGATGGCGAAAGGATCGTGTCGCCGGTTCCCCCCGGTTTGATCGATGGTGCGAAAGTGGAGATCGGGCAATGAGCGGCCCGCGCCACCTGGGGCCTGCCGGACGGTTCGCCCGCAAGTGGATCGGCTCCAAGCTCACACCGCTGATTATTACGGGCGCGCTGGCCCTCGGCGCATTCGCCGTCTGGAAGCTGCCGCGCGAAGAGGAGCCGCAGATCATCGTGCCGATGATCGATGTTTCCGTTCAGCTGCCCGGCGCATCGGCTCGCGAAATCGAAGAGCGCCTTACCAAACCGATGGAAAAGCTGCTGTGGGAAATCCCCGGCGTGGAGTACATCTATTCCACATCGAGCCCTGGCATGTCGCTGGCGATCGTCCGCTTCTATGTCGGCCAGGACGAGGAGAAAAGCATTGTCCGGCTCAACCAGAAGCTGTACGCCAACATCGATCTGATTCCGCCCGGCGCTTCGACTCCCGTGGTTAAGCCGCGCTCTATCGACGATGTGCCAATACTCGCGCTGACCTTGTCGAGCCGGCGTTACGGCGATTTCGAATTGCGGAGCATCGCGGCTCAGGTGGACGATGCGATCAAGCAGGTGCCTGATGTTTCCGCCGTCAGCCTGATCGGCGGGCAGCGCCGCGAGGTGCGGATTGTGCTGGATAAAGCCAAACTCGCTGCGTTCAACCTTTCCGCGCTCGAGGTGGCAGGCGCTCTGGGCATCTCCAATCGCCAACTACCCTCCGGCGCGTTCAATGCGCGCAATCGCGAATACCAAGTCGAGACCGGCGAATTTCTGCGCTGCGCAGACGACGTGCGCAATGTGGTCGTGGGCGTCGTCAACAATCGACCGATTTACGTGCGCAACGTGGCCGATGTGACCGACGGCGGCGAAGAACCGGCGCAGTACGTTCGCATGGCGCATGCCGATTCCAAGACCTTTCTGCCCGCGGTGACCATTGCCATAGCCAAGCGCAAAGGCACCAACGCGGTGATTGTCGCCAATAATGTGCTGCGCCGGGTTGAGCCGCTCAAGGGCTCAACGATTCCCAGCGACGTGCAGGTGGACATCACGCGCCACTACGGCGAAACGGCGGCGGAGAAATCCAACGAACTGCTCTCTCACATGCTGATCGCGGTTGTCTCGGTGAGCCTTCTCATTGCGATTACGCTGGGGCGGCGCGAATCGCTCATCGTCTTCATTGCCATTCCGGTGACCCTGGCACTGACGCTGGCCGTCTTCTACCTCTACGGTTACACGCTAAACCGCATCACGCTGTTTGCCCTGATCTTCTCCATCGGAATCCTGGTGGATGACGCCATCGTGGTGGTGGAGAACATCGCACGCCACTGGCGCCTGCCCGCCAACCGCCAGCGCCCGCCATTTGATGTCGCGATTGAAGCGGTAGATGAAGTCGGCAACCCCACAATTCTGGCGACACTGACAGTGGTCGCCGCCATCCTGCCGATGGCGTTCGTCGGCGGACTGATGGGGCCGTACATGCGGCCGATACCCATCGGCGCCAGCGCCGCCATGGTGTTTTCGCTGCTGGTGGCATTTGTGGTGACACCGTGGGCGGCGGTTCGCATTTTGAAGCCTGGGCATGCGGCGGCTGATGGCGAGCAGGAGGACCGCATGACCCGGCTCTACCGGCGCGTCATGGGGTCACTGCTGCGCCAGGCGTGGCTGCGGTGGGGATTTCTGGGCGGAGTGGTGGCACTCCTGCTCGGGTCGATGTCGCTCTTCTATTTCCAGTTCGTGAAAGTGAAAATGCTGCCCTTCGACAACAAAAGCGAGTTTCAGGTGATTGTCGATATGCCGAACGGGACGACGCTCGAAGATACGGCGCGCGCCGCCAACGCACTGGCCCGCGCCACACTCGATCAGCCCGAGGTGGTCGATCTCGAGACATACGTAGGCACTGCGTCGCCGTTCAACTTCAACGGGCTGGTGCGGCACTACTATTTACGGCGCGGATCGAATGTGGCCGATCTGCAGGTGAACCTGCTGTCCAAGGGCGACCGCAAACTACAGAGCCACGAGATTGCCAAGCAGGTTCGCGAGCGCTTGGCACCAGTGGCTGCGCAATTTGGGGCGCGGATTAAGGTGTCGGAGGTTCCGCCGGGGCCGCCGGTGCTGGAAACCTTGGTTGCCGAAGTCTATGGCCCTTCGCAGACAGAGCGTATCGCCATCGCGCGGCGCATCCGCGATCTGTGGAAACGAACCAACGGCGTGGTGGATGTGGATTGGTACGTGGAAGACGACCAAACTAAGTACCAGCTCATCGTCGACAAAGAGAAAGCCGCGCTCAACGGCATCTCCGAAGACGATATCGCCCGGACTATGCAAATAGCCTCGGCAGGTTACCAGGCGGGCCTGCTGCATGTCGATGCGGCCAAAGAGGACGTGCCGCTCACCTTGCGCCTGGACCGGGCGACGCGGTCGGACCTGGAACGGATTCAAGACCTGAAGATCGCGGGGAAAGGCGGGCCCCTGGTCTCACTCGGCGAGCTAGTGCGCTGCCAGGAGACTCTCGCCGACAAGAGTATTTATCACAAAAATCTGATGCCGGTGACCTACGTCACGGGAGATGTCGCCGGCGCGATGGAGAGCCCAGTGTACGCGATCCTGAAGCTCGGGCCGGAGATGGACCAGTACCGCGCTCCGGAAGGATATGCCATCGAGCAGCACATGGCCGCCCTACCCACCGACGCCGAACACTACTCCATGAAGTGGGATGGCGAATGGCACATCACCTACGAAGTCTTCCGGGACCTGGGCCTGGCGTTCGCGGCCGTGTTGATTCTGATTTACGGCCTGGTGGTGGGATGGTTCCAATCCTTCGTCACGCCCCTGGTGATCATGGCCGCCATTCCGTTTTCGCTGGTCGGGATCCTGCCGGCGCACGGATTGCTGGACGCCTTCTTCACCGCCACGTCCATGATCGGCTTCATTGCGGGAGCAGGGATTGTGGTGAGGAATTCCATCATTCTGGTCGATTTCATTGAATTGCGTCTGCGGGAAGGCATGCCGCTCGATGCGGCCGTGATCGATGCGGGGGCGGTGCGTTTCCGCCCCATGCTGCTGACCGCGGCCGCCGTGATAGTGGGTGCAGGCGTGATCCTGTTCGACCCGATTTTCCAGGGACTGGCGATTGCGCTGATGGCCGGAGAAGTCGCTTCCCTAGGGCTCTCCCGCATGACCGTACCGATTGTGTATTTCATTGTGAACCAAAGAAGGCATATCGCATGACAATCGAACGTTACCTGCGGCTCATCGCCGGTTTCTTTGTGATGCTCAGCGTGGCCCTGGGATATTGGGTACATCCGGCGTGGTTCCTGTTCTCCGCGTTTGTCGGGCTCAACCTGTTTCAGTCGGCATTCACCAACTGGTGCCCGATGATGACCTTTCTTCGGAAAGCGGGTGTAGAACGGGCGGGGCCTGCACCCAGCATGCGGCACTGAACCACAATTGCAGCGAGCGGCGAAGCCACCGCGGCACACCGCAACGCCGGTCGCGCCACGCGATTCGCGTAACGGAAATCAGCCAGGCCCACAGATAATACAATGAAGACACCATGCTGAAGAAAGGTCCTGCGAAAAAGGTCACCGTCTTCATTAACGAAGACACGCAGCACCACATGACTCCGCTGCATGACTCCATCATGACCTTTCTCATGCATAAAGGCGTCTCCGGGGCGACAGCCACCAGGGCCCATTCGGGCTTCGGATCACACCAGATGCTGCACACCCCAAAGGTCGAAGTGCTGGCGGAGCACCTGCCCATCCGCATCGAGTTCGTGGAAACCGCAGAGATGGTGGATGAGATCCTGCCGACGCTGTACGAAATGGTCTCCGACGGTTTGATCGAGGTGCAGGACACCACGGTCGTTAAGCTTGCGCGAAAATCAGCCAAACCGGAGCCGGCGCTTCCTCACCAGCGCAAGCAGGGGCCGGCGAAGCTGCTGCGCGTGTTTCTGGGAGAAGCCGACAAGTGGCACGACGATCCACTCTATGCTGCCATCGTGAAGAAGCTGCTGCTGATGGATGTCGCAGGCGCAACCGTCTACCGCGGCATCCTGGGATACGGGGCTAAGGGCCACGAGCACAAGGCGACCTTCTTCCACCCGACCCGCGATCTGCCCATCATGGTTTCGGTAATCGACACGGCAGAAAAGATTGCCGCGGCGGCGGAAGCCATCGAGGGAATGCTCGAGGACGGGCTGATCGTGATTTCCGATGCGGAGATTGTCCGATTGGTGCGTGGTTCCAACCAGGCGGAGGCAGGCGATGCAGCCGGACACTCCAGCTAGGCTGCTGCGCATTCACATTTCGGAGAGCGACCGGTTTCAAGGCAAACCGCTGTACGAGGAGATTGTAAACCGATGCCGCGAGATGAAGATTGCCGGCACAACGGTCTTTCGCGGCCTCGAAGGATATGGTGAGAGCGCCGAGATTCACAGGCCGCACGTGGCGCGCCACGATCAGCCGATTGTGATCGTGATCGTGGATTCGGCGGAGAACCTGGCCCCCCTGGTCCCGGCCGTCGAAGAAATGATGGATACCGGCCTCATCGCGGTTTCCGATGTAAGGATGACCCGCGTGCAGAAGAGCATTCCGGCCCATCGGTTATAGCGCAGCGCGGCTGACTATCCCAAATACATCACGTGCACGTAGGTGCCGAGCCTGGCGTTATAGGCCAGATACCAGCCGGGATGATCCGGGTCATCGTAGATCACGATGTGATCGGAATCCCAAAGCCAATCCGCAACGTACGGGTAGTCGAAGGGCGCGACGCTCCAGTAGTAATTGCTGAACCAGAATCGCTCACGGCTGCCGCCCTGCAAGTGGAACACGTGACCCGGTCCGAAACCGCCTTCGAAGTGGCCGTGTGCAAACGGGTGATCCAAATGGAAGCGCGCGTCGTTGGCGGCGAAATTGTGGCCCACCCACTCTCCATTCGAGTGAACATGGGGCGCCTCCGGATGCCCGGGCATGTCGCTTCTTGGGGCAGCGTGCTCGGCCGGCGCTCGTTCAGGCGCCGTGTGCTGGGCGGGTGCCGCGTGCTGCTGGGCGGGCGGCGTGTGCTGTTCCGGCGCCGCGTGCTGGGCAGGGGCCCCGTGCTGGGTAGGGGCCGCGCGCTGGGCAGGCGCGGGTCCGTGCGGCGGAATGTATCCGTGGCCGACGCCCGGTTGCTGGTGTGGTTCATGCCCGCGCTCCTGGGCGGACAAAGGTACGGCAACAATGGTCAACACTGCGATCGCACTAGCCGCGAGTATTTTCATGGATCCTCCGGGAAAAAGAATAAAACAATCAGAGCGCCAGCGGCAGACGTTTGTGCGCCGCCGTACGGATTCCGGACGCTTTTTGCTGGCGCTTTTGGTGCTTCGCATCGATCTTCTGCAATTGCTCTTGGCCGGCCGGCGTCAACGCGTCGAATAGCGCCGTGAAAACGGCGTTGGTCCAGCCGAAACCGGCTTCGTTGGTGCGGTAACCAAACTGGATCTCCTTATTGACGTCGGCGCGTCGGCGGACCACATCGTACTTCTCGTCAATTCGCCCGTGACGGAGAAACTCTTCCAGCACCATCTCGAGGAAATGCAGGGAGACTCGCTGCGTCTCGTCGTGGTAACCGTAGCGATGGAGCCCCTGAACCGCGATCCACTGCAAAGGCGGCCAACCAAAGGGAGCATCCCATTGGTCACCGCTTTGGTATGTGCTCGTCTGCAAGCCGCCGGCGCGTTCAAATTGCGCCAGATTCTTCACCACCCTGGCAGCTTGCTCGCGGCTCGCAATCCCGGCCCAAAGCGGATAGAAAGTGGTCACGAAAGGATAGGCGCGCTCGCGCCAGCGGGTGAAATCGTAGTCGAAATACAGGCCATGCATCTGATTCCACATGAAACGGTTGATCCGATCGGCACGCTCCTGGCCGCGCAACTGCCACTGATGAGCCTGCTGCTGGCGCCCGAGAATGTTCATGATTTCGCCCGCTTGCGTCTCCATCAGAAAGAGCAGTGAGTTCAAGCAGACAGGGTTGTAGTGAACGATCTCGGCGCTAAACGGACCGAAGCGATTCGAAGGATCGAAACCCGATTCGCGCATGGAGCGGTCGCCTTTGTAGAATTCGGGCGTGAGCTGATCGGATTTCGCGTCATAGTATTGGGTCACGTCGTAATCCGTCACGCGATGGGTGCGGTAATAGAGCTGCACCAGGTCGTAGTCGGTCCGGCCCTGGCCATCGATTTCCGACGACACCACTTCCGGCGCAGGCCCATCGCCCAGATCGAAATAACGCGACAATCCCGTTTCCGGCGTGAGGTGTGGTTCGCTCGTCCAAAAGCGGTAGTACTGTTCGATTGCGTCCAGGGTGCTCTCCAGCCAGGCGCGGTCCCCCTCCACCCGATAGACAGCGAGTAGCATCTGGGTCAGGAACGGCGGCTGCGATCGGGTGAGATAGTAAGTGCGGTTGGCATTCAGGATCTTGCCGTATTCTCGGATTTCATAAAGGCAGTTATCGGCCACGTTTCGAGCGAGCGTGATTTCGCCATCCCGAATCAAACCCATCTGGATGAAAAAGCTGTCCCATCCATACATTTCGTTAAAACGGCCACCGGGCACGACATACGGTTCGGGCAGATACAAAAGCCCGTGCTCCCGGATCTGAGTTGGCTTTTCCGGGAGGCGGCGAATCTCCACCTTTTGAAAATCCGCGCTGGTCATTTGCCCGCGTAGTTGCTTTTCTATGCGGGCGGTCTCGGCGTGAACGGGCAGATAGACCGGCCAGCGGCCGTCCGGCGGATGAATCTTGGGGTCGGCAGCCATGGCGGCCAACTGCCGGTGGGAACGTGTCAATTCGCGCCAAGTGGCCTTGATGTACTCGAGAATGGACATAGAAGAGCTTCCCGTACCCGCTCGAGCGCTTGCCGGAATCAAACAGAATTCACGACGATTGAGCATTTGCGGACCACTCCGTTCGGAAACACCCCGCCGCCAATCTGAGCAATTGATCCGCTAATGTCAGAATCCGTACCAGCGGATTGGCGCGCCCGTTAGAGTCGAAATACCGTTTCGGGTACAATGGTGTGGAATCACCCTACAGAAGTGTTATCGACCTTGAGGGGCATAAGGCACGTCGCGCGCCCTACCTCTCAGAACCGGAGGCTCGCCGTGGTTTTCAGAAAACGAGCAGCGTTAGCCGTTCTGCTACTGAGCGCCGGCGCCGCAGGAGCAGCACCCACGCCTGAGATCGAGAAAAGAATTGACGACCTGATCGCTCGCATGACGATTCAGGAAAAGGTTGGGCAGATGTCCCAATCGACTTCGCTCGCAACGCCACTATCCGAGCGCATCAAGCAAGAGATTCGGCAGGGCCGGTGGGGTTCGTTTCTCAACGCTGGCAATCCCTCGGATCGCGCGGAAGCCCAGCGCATCGCGCGCCAGGAGAGCAGGCTGGGCATTCCACTTCTGTTCGGACGCGACGTGATCCACGGGTACCACACCATCTTTCCCATCCCACTGGGCCAGGCAGCCAGCTGGAATCCCACACTGGTCCAACAGGCCGCACGGGTTGCCGCGCGTGAAGCGGCGGCGGAGGGCATTCGCTGGACTTTCGCGCCCATGCTCGACATTGCACGCGACCCGCGCTGGGGAAGAATCGCCGAGAGCCCCGGTGAAGATCCGTTCCTGGGGAGTCTCATGGCGGCTGCGCTGGTACGCGGCTTTCAGGGCACATCCCTGGCCGATCCAGCTTCCGTGGCGGCGTGCGCCAAGCACTATGCGGCTTACGGCGCGGCGGAAGGCGGGCGCGACTATAACAGCGTCTGGATGCCCGAACTGCTTCTCCGGCAGGTCTACTTACCGGCGTTTCACGCGGCGGCGGAGGCGGGCGCGGCCACGTTCATGACGTCGTTCAATACGTTGAATGGAGTTCCCGCTTCTGCCAACCACTTCCTTTTACGAGAGGTGCTGCGCAACGACTGGAAGTATGACGGATTTGTCGTGAGCGACTACAACGCGGTCATCGAGATGGTCCCGCACGGCTACGCCACCGATGAGGCCGATGCGGCACGCAAAGCGGCCAATGCGGGCGTGGATATGGAGATGGTCAGCACTTCGTTCTTCGATCACCTGCCGGCTTTGGTGGAAGCCGGGAAAGTGGATCGAAAGCTGATCGACGACGCGGTGCGCGACATCCTCCGCCTGAAGTTCCGCTTGGGGCTTTTCGATGCAGCCATTCCGGCGCCGGCGGTTTCGCGGGTAACGCCGGAGTCGCTGGCCGTGGCCGAACGCCTGGCAACCGAAAGCACCGTACTGCTCAAGAATCGCGGAGACTTGCTTCCGCTGGCCAGTACGATTGGGTCCGTGGCCGTGATCGGTCCGCTGGCGGACAGTCCCGTCGACCAGATGGGTACTTGGGTGACAGACGGTAGAGCGGAGGATGTCACAACGCCGCTGGCAGCGCTGCGACAGATCTTGGGGCAGCAGCGAGTTCATTATGCGCCAGGGTTGCAGAATAGCCGCGACACCAGCCGGGCGGGCTTCAGCGCGGCGCGGGAGGCGGCCAGCCGTGCGGATGTGGTTTTGTTGTTCCTGGGAGAAGAGGAGATTCTTTCGGGAGAGGCGCGCTCGCGAGCGTTTCTCAATTTGCCGGGCGCGCAAGAAGCACTCGCCGATGCTGTCGCCGCCGCCGGCAAGCCGATGGTTGCGATCATCATGGCGGGCCGGCCATTAACGTTTCACGATCTTGCGGAAAAAGTGAACGCCGTACTGTATGCGTGGCACCCGGGCACGGCAGGAGGTCCCGCTTTGGCCAAATTGCTGTTTGGCCAAACTGCGCCTTCGGGCAGACTCCCCGTTACGTTTCCTCGTTCGGTAGGCCAGGTTCCGATTTACTATGCGCATTTAAGCACGGGGCGCCCGCCACTGACGAGCGAGCTTGGCGTTCCGGCCGGCACTCCGGTGAAGCCGTCCGGCTACACATCGAGGTACATCGACCTGGATTACACGCCCGAGTATCGTTTCGGCTACGGTTTGTCCTACACCAGGTTCGAATACTCCAACCTCCGCGTATCGGCGCCGTCCATGCCGGCGAGCGGCGCCATCACGGTGTCCGCGGATATTACCAACCGAGGAAAGCACGAGGGCGTGGAAACGGTCCAGCTGTACATTCACGATGTGACGGCAAGCGTGGCGCAGCCGGTGCGGGTGCTGAAGGGATTTCGCCGAATCGAACTAAAGCCCAACGCGACGGAGACGGTTACCTTCTCAATCGGCGCCAACGACCTGGCATTCTACAACGAGCGGATGCAACTGGTCACCGAACCGGGCCGATTCGAAGTCTGGATCGCACCGGACGCTGAGAGTGGGTTGATGGGCACGTTCACGCTCCGCTGACCGCTGCCTCAACTATGCTCGCCCCGCTCCGGTAGCTTATGCTCGTAGTATGTCGCCGCACCGGGAGAACGAAGCCGAGGAGGCCAAGTCTGTCGATCGCGGCATCAGCGAGTTTCTTTTGCGCGCCTGCCATGACTTAAGAGCTCCTGTTCGGTCGATCCGAACACACGCACAGCTGTTATCACGGGATGGGCCGGCGACTGACTTCAAAGAGCGGCTTGCGGTGATCGCCGATAGCGCTCAGCGAATCGAACGGCTGGCAGATGGCCTGGTCAATTATTCATTAGCGCTCGAAATCGCGCCGGCCTCGTCTCAGCACGTGGGGGTGGCGGTCCTACTGCGCACGGTTCTGGCGCGCCTGGAAAAGGTGCTAAGCTCTTCCGAAGCCAAGGTATCGTACGGCGAGCTACCACGCGTTCTGGCAGACCCGGACCGGTTGATGCAGGTGTTCGAGCAGCTGCTTCGCAATGCGGTCCAGAGCCGCCGTCAATCGCCCCTGCTGATCCAAATCACTGCTGAGAAGCAGGGCGGCGAATGGCTGCTGGCGGTTCACGATAATGGCATCGGCGTGGAGGCTGCGTACCTCGAAAGCATTTTCAGGCCGTTTGACCGCTTGAGCGGAGCCACGAGCGAGGGCCCCGGGCTTGGTCTCGCCATCTGCCGCGCGATCGTGGAGCGCCACGGCGGACGAATCTGGGCCGAATCGAAGCCGGGCGCCGGGTCTACATTTTTCTTTACGCTCCCTGCGGAGTAACTGCTGCTCAGCCCTTTATGTGGCAGCGGAACCGCGAGCCGCAGCTTCGTATTCGCGCAAACGGTTGTGCAGGGTTCTGAGAGACACGCCTAGAATCTCGGCCGCGCGCCGCCGGTTGTTGTTGGCGTGACGCAATACCAGGCGGATATACGCCTCTTCCACTTCACTCATCGTAGGGCCTGGCCGGATTTGCAATACCTTGTCATCCGCAACCGGTGTGTGAGGTTGGGTGGGTTCCGGAACGAGCGGGCCTGGTAAATGCTTGGATTGGATTTCGCCTTCGCCCGCCAGGATGACCGCCCGCTCGATGAGGTTACGGAGTTCCCGCACATTGCCGGGCCAGGAGCTGGCTTCAAAGGAGTGGAGAACGTCGGGGCTCAAGTGAGTGACACGGCAGCTATGCTTTCGATTCAGGTCTCGAATCAAGGCAGCGGCGATCGAAGGAATGTCCTGCTTGCGTTCGCGCAACGGGGGAAGCGAGATGTGGAAAACGTTTAAACGATAGTAGAGGTCCTCACGGAGTTGCCGCTCTCGGATTGCTTTGTCGGGCGAACGGTTGGTGGCCGCCAGTACTCGTACACTTACCGGAATGTCCGCTGCGCCGCCCAGCCGCCGTACCTTCGATTCCTCGATCACGCGGAGCAGTTTGGCTTGCGTGGCCAGCGGCATTTCGGCAATCTCATCGAGCAGCAGGGTGCCGTTTTGCGCCTGTTCGAAGCAGCCGGCTCTTCGTTCTACAGCTCCTGTGAACGCGCCCTTTTCGTGGCCGAAGAGTTCACTCTCCATCAGGCTCTCCGGCAAGGCGGCACAATTCACCGCCACAAACGGCCCCCCGCTTCGCGGGCTCAAACCATGAACGGCTCGTGCCACCAGTTCCTTACCCGTCCCGCTTTCTCCGGTAATCAAAACCGACGCAGTGGTAGGCGCAACCTGCCGGATTAAGGAGAAGATCTCCTGCATCTGGGGCGTGTTGCCCACGAGGTCGCCCAGCAGGCCTTGATAGCTGAGTTGTCGGCTTAGCCGCTCGGTTTCCTCGACCAGATAGCTCTGTTGAATGGCGCGTTCGAGGAGTGTTCGCAGGATTGCCGGTTGAACCGGTTTTTCGATAAACCAGAATGCCTTCAGGTCGTGGACAAACGAGATTGCCTTGTCGATGCTTCCAAATGCGGTCAACACAACGGTAGGTGTGCGGTCGCCCCGCGCGGCCAGCTCCTTGAGCAACGCCACGCCGTCCATTCCGGGCATCACAAGGTCCGTCAAGATCGCCGTCGCCGGAGTAGATTCCAGTTTTTGAAGGGCTTCGGCGCCTCCCGATGCCATGGTTACCTGAAAACCCAGCGAGGCCACCATTTCAGCCAGGTCGGAGCGCTGCTCGGCGTCGTCATCGACCACCAGGATGTTCGCGGGCATCGGGCGCTCCTCTACTCCTGCTATTCTAGACCGCCCGGTTTGGGCGCGTAGTGGAGCCTGCCGCGGAGTCCACTCCCCTTCCCGGGAGAAACGCGGGGATGGATTAGACAGTTTCATCGGTGGGCAACGTGAAGTAGAAGACGGCGCCGCTGCCGAGTTGCGACTCAACCCAGATTCGCCCTCCGTGCTCCTCGACAATCTGCTTTGCGATGGCCAATCCGATTCCGGCCCCGGGCCCCGCTTGATTGTTTATGCGCTTGAACATGGAAAAGATCCTCTCGCTGTGCCTCGGATCGAGCCCCATGCCGTTGTCGCGAACGGCGAAAACCCAGAAGTCTTCCTCTCGAGTAACCGAAATGTGAACGTCGGGTTGGCGCTCACTACGGAACTTGATCCCGTTTTCGACCAGGTTCGCGAATACGCGAGTGATTTGACGCCGATCACCATACAGCGGCGGTAGCGGCTCATGCGTCACCCGGGCCGACTGTTGCTCGATGGAGCTCCGAATGGAAGCCAGCGCATCTGCCAGGCAATCGTTGCCGTCCGAGAGCCGGTACGCTTCGCGCGTGCCCACCGCCTGCATGTAGGTCTTTAATCCGGCAAGAAGAGTGTCCAGGCGCTCCACTGAATTCTGCAAGAACCGAAACATAACCTCGGCATCGTCGTCGAGTTTGCCTTTGTTTCGCTTTATCAACATGTCCGTCAGGGTCCGGATCTGATTGACGGGGCCGGCGAGGTCGTGCAGTGAATCGGAGGTGAGCCGCATGGAGCAGCCGGTCACCGCTGCGGGGCCCGCGCTGGGCGTGCCCCGCCCAGTACCGTTACCCGTCAATTCGCTAACCTCACGCGTTATCGAACGGTCAACTTGCTTGGGCGTGAGCATTCTCCCTCATCTCGGCAGCCGGCAGGATTAACCGAAATCTGCTTCCCTTCCCAGGGCTGCTCTCCACTTGAACCACGCCGCCGTGGCTCCGGGCAAAGCCGCCAACAGCCGCCAGACCCAGACCCCTCCCCATGAATTTCGTCGTAAAGAAGGGATCGAATATTCTCCGCTGCGTCGCTTCGTCCATCCCGCATCCGGTGTCCCGAACTTCCAGAGCCACATACCTGCCCGAAGGCATGGCGGCTACACCGAAGTCCATCGCCGAAGTGGGTTTCTCCCCGACCTCGACCGCCGTCGTACGCACCGATACCCTCCCATTCACCCCATCGCCAATAGCTTCCACAGCATTCTCTAGCAAATCCATGAGGACCTGCCGCATCTGCGTGCGATCGGTCTCCACGGGAGGAACGTTGCGTCCGTTGTGGCATTCGACACGAATCGTTGAGGGAACAGAAGGCCTCAACATCTCGCAGGTTTCACGGACGAGCTTGCCGAGGTTCACGAATTCCAGAGAGAAGCTGCCTTTGCCGGCATAGGCTAGCATTTTTCGAGTAAGTTCGGATGCGCGCTGGCCAGCGTCCACCACATCTCGCAAGAGCTCCTGCGCTGGATGCGAATCTGGCAGCCGTCCCATCGCGCAACTGGCTCCGCCGACGATGCACATCAAAAGGTTGTTGAAGTCGTGTGCCACTCCGCTCGCCAGCAAGCCGATGCCTTCCAGTTTTTCCTTTTGCTGCACCTCTCGTTCGGCCTGCTTTTGGTCCTCGATTTCCGTGCAGGTGCCAAACCAGTTCGTAATCGCCCCTTCCGAGCGCATGGGAACCGCGCGCACCAGGTGCCACCGATAGCTTCCGTCGGATGCCCGCCGCAGCCGGTGCTCGATCTCAAACACGGAACCGCTGGCAGCCGCGGCCTTCCAGGCTTGTAGAGTGCGCTCGAGATCGTCCGGATGTAGGCACTGACTCCATCCCAAACGTTCGGTTTCTTCTGCCGCCAGCCCGGTGTACTCCACCCAGCGGCGGTTCGCGTACTCCAGTCGGTCCTCGGCATTGGCGGTCCAGACCATTTGGGGGATTGCTTCCAGCAGGTTCTGCAGGCGGCGCCCACTGTTTTCGAGAGCGGCCCGCTGCTCCTCGATCCGCTTCTGCATCTCGTGCCGCTCAATCGCGCTGACGACCGTGCGGGCAAGAGTGGCGCTCAGATTCTCTTTTGGCAGGTAGTCCATCGCTCCGGCCTTCATCGCTCTAACGGCTAATTCTTCGTCGCCGAACGCCGTAAGCATGACCACCGCCGACGGAAGCTTCCCGAAATCGGCTTTGATCCGGTTCATTGCTTCGATCCCGTCCATGTCCGGAAGGTTGAAATCGAGCAGGATACAATCGGGCCGGAATTCCTTGGCTTTCGAAAGGCCCGCGGCTACCGAATCAGACTCATCGAATGCGAACTGCCGGAAACCTGCGTCGCGCAGACACTGCCGGTACAGTTCGCGATCCAACGGATCGTCGTCGATCATCAACACTCGAACGGGCGGATCAAATTTCATTCTGTCGGGCGAGAATCTGAAGGCAGTTGAGCAACCAATTTCGTGTTTCGAAGTACACCTCTTCTCAGTAATGTGCGCTTCCCAACGGAACACCAGACGAGGCGTGACCAAGAGTCCTAATGGGCAATGACTTGCAGGGAATGACCTACTTTGGTATTTATCATACGGATTCGCGGTCAAGGTTTTCGCCATACATTCTTGACCATCGGGAAATTCCGAGATAGGAAGTATTGAAAGGGCACGCCGAGAGATGCTCAGAAGTATCGAATCTTGCACTATCCGCGGTGCAAAACTTGCATTGCCGCGAAATTTCCGCCCCTACTGGAGCGCAAGGAAACTTAAGTGACCACGGCGCGTCAGATCCTACTGGCTGAAGACAACCCGGCCGACGTCTATCTCATCCGAGAGGCGCTCAAAGAACACGGCGTCGACTACACCATGCGGGTGGCCTCAGACGGCCGGGAGGTCTTGCGGTTCTTATCCTCGGAACAGGTCCATCAGGAAGCTCAGTCGCTCGGGTTGATCATCTTGGACTTGAACTTACCGCGCCATGATGGAATTGAGATCCTGGAACACCTCCGCAAAATGGCCGTGCTCGCCCACGTTCCCGTGGTGGTATTAACTTCGTCGGACTCGCCTCGCGACCGCCTCACTGCGAATCAACTCGGGGCCACCTGCTATTTACGCAAGCCTTCCGGCCTGGAGCAGTTTCTCGATCTGGGAGCGACATTTAAGGAACTGTTGGGACAAAGCAACGCGAACGCCGCAAACTCTGACTAGTCGAAACATCAGCTTATTGGAGAACTTCGAATGAAGCCCGAATTGATCACGGATGCACTCGATACCAGCACTCTGCTGAGGACATTGATCGCTTTTCGAGATGGTGATTTTTCGGTACGTTTGCCGGTTGACCAAACCGGTGTCGCCGGGAAGATCGCCGACACGCTCAATGACATTTTCAAACTGAACGAGCGCATGACGAGTGAATTCGCGCGAATCAGCGGCGCGGTGGGTAAGGAGGGCAAGATCAGCCAGCGCGCGAGCCTCGGATCGGCTGCCGGTGCATGGTCGGAGTGCGTCGACTCGGTAAATGGCCTGATTGGCGATCTGGTGCAGCCATCCACCGAGGTTGCGCGGGTGATCGGCTCCGTTGCCAAGGGTGATCTTTCGCAGACCATGGCGTTGGAGGTGGACGGCCGATCGCTTAAAGGAGAATTCCTGCACACCGCTCGGGTGGTGAACACCATGGTGGCGCAGTTGAATTCGTTCGCTTCCGAAGTGACTCGTGTCGCCCGCGAGGTGGGTACCGAGGGCAAGCTCGGCGGCCAAGCTATAGTCAAGGGCGTGGGCGGCGTTTGGAAGGATCTCACGGACAGCGTGAACTCCATGGCGGGCAACCTCACCGCCCAGGTGCGCAACATTGCCGAGGTGACCACGGCCGTGGCCAATGGCGATCTTTCGCGCAAGATCACGGTGGATGTGCAGGGCGAAATCCGGGAGCTCAAAAACACCATCAACACTATGGTCGACCAGCTTGGCTCATTCGCCTCCGAAGTCACCCGTGTGGCTCGCGAAGTGGGAACCGAAGGCGAGCTCGGCGGACAGGCGGAAGTGAAGGGCGTGGCCGGAGTATGGAAGGACCTGACCGACTCCGTTAACTCCATGGCCGGTAACCTGACGGCTCAAGTCCGTAACATTGCGGAAGTCACGACCGCGGTAGCGAACGGCGACCTTTCCCGAAAAATCACCGTGGACGTACGCGGCGAAATCCTGGAGTTGAAAAACACCATCAACACGATGGTGGATCAGTTGAACGCGTTCGCTTCGGAAGTGACCCGCGTGGCTCGCGAAGTGGGAACGGAAGGCATTCTCGGCGGCCAGGCGGACGTGCGCGGCGTGGCCGGGACCTGGAAAGACTTGACCGATAGCGTGAACTCGATGGCGGGCAACCTCACCGCCCAGGTGCGCAACATCGCCGAAGTCACAACGGCCGTGGCCAACGGTGACCTTTCCCGAAAGATCACGGTGGCTGTACGCGGCGAGATTCTCGAACTCAAGAACACCATCAACACGATGGTGGATCAGCTAGGCTCGTTCGCTTCCGAAGTGACCCGCGTGGCACGCGAGGTCGGCACCGACGGCAAGCTCGGCGGTCAGGCGGAAGTGAGGGGCGTCGCAGGCACCTGGAAAGACCTCACAGAGAGCGTCAACTCGATGGCTGGCAACTTGACGAACCAGGTGCGCAACATCGCAGGCGTCACTACCGCGGTGGCAAAGGGCGACCTATCCACCAAGATCACTGTGGATGCGCGCGGCGAGATTCTTGAGTTGAAAAACACCATCAATACGATGGTGGATCAGCTCAATAGTTTTGGGTCGGAAGTTACGCGCGTAGCACGCGAGGTCGGCACGGAAGGCAAACTCGGCGGCCAGGCCCAGGTGAAGGGCGTTGGCGGAGTCTGGAAAGATCTCACCGATAGCGTGAACTCGATGGCCGGCAACCTGACGGCTCAAGTACGCAACATCGCCGAAGTCACCACCGCCGTCGCCAATGGCGACCTCTCGCGCAAGATTACAGTGGACGTACAAGGCGAAATTCTGGAGCTCAAGAATACCATCAACACCATGGTCGACCAGTTGAACGCATTCGCTTCCGAAGTGACCCGTGTCGCCCGCGAGGTCGGGACCGAAGGCGAACTCGGCGGTCAAGCGGAAGTGAAGGGCGTCGGTGGCGTCTGGAAGGATCTGACGGACAGTGTCAATTCGATGGCCGGCAATCTGACGGACCAAGTCCGAAACATTGCTGAAGTCACCACCGCTGTTGCAAATGGCGACTTAAGCCGCAAGATCACTGTGGATGTGCGCGGTGAAATTCTGGAGTTGAAAAACACTATCAACACCATGGTCGACCAGTTGAACGCATTCGCTTCGGAAGTGACTCGCGTGGCCCGCGAAGTCGGAACCGAAGGCAAGCTGGGCGGCCAGGCGGAAGTGAAAGGTGTCGCTGGCACCTGGAAAGACCTCACGGACTCGGTCAACTCGATGGCCAGCAATCTTACCAACCAGGTTCGTAACATCGCGGAGGTGACCACCGCCGTGGCCCGCGGTGACCTAAGCCGCAAAATTACAGTGGATGTGCGCGGCGAAATCCTTGAGTTGAAGAACACCATCAACACCATGGTGGATCAGCTCAGCTCGTTTGCTTCCGAGGTCACGCGCGTGGCCCGCGAGGTCGGAACCGAAGGCAAGCTGGGCGGCCAAGCCGATGTGCGCGGCGTGGCGGGAACCTGGAAGGATTTGACGGACAGCGTCAACTCCATGGCCGGCAATCTCACTGCGCAGGTAAGAAACATTGCCGAAGTCACCACCGCTGTCGCCCGCGGCGACCTGAGCCGCAAGATCACGGTGGACGTCCGCGGCGAAATTCTCGAGTTGAAGAACACCATCAACACCATGGTGGACCAGCTCAACGCCTTCGCCGGAGAAGTCACGCGCGTCGCGCGCGAAGTAGGTACGGAAGGGAAACTCGGAGGACAGGCCGATGTGAAGGGCGTGGGTGGAACCTGGAAGGATTTGACGGACAGCGTCAATTCCATGGCCGGCAACCTCACCGCGCAAGTTCGCAACATCGCGGAGGTCACCACGGCTGTAGCCCGCGGTGACCTCAGAAGTAAAATCACCGTGGATGTACGCGGCGAAATCCTTGAGTTGAAGAACACTATCAACACCATGGTGGACCAGCTCAACGCCTTCGCCGGTGAAGTGACGCGCGTCGCACGCGAAGTTGGAACGGAAGGCAAACTGGGCGGCCAGGCGGATGTGCGCGGCGTAGCCGGCACCTGGAAAGACCTGACCGATTCGGTTAACTCGATGGCGAGCAACCTGACCAACCAGGTGCGCAACATCGCCGGTGTCACTACTGCTGTGGCTAAAGGCGATTTGACCACCAAGATTACGGTCGACGCCCGCGGCGAAATTCTCGAGCTGAAGAACACGATCAACATCATGGTCGACCAGCTCAGCTCCTTCGCTTCGGAAGTCACTCGCGTGGCGCGCGAAGTTGGAACGGAAGGCAAACTCGGCGGCCAAGCGGATGTGCGCGGCGTTGCCGGGACCTGGAAGGACTTGACCGATAGCGTGAACTCGATGGCCGCCAACCTCACGACTCAAGTCCGCAACATCGCCGAGGTCACCACCGCCGTGGCAAAGGGCGACCTTTCTCGCAAGATTACCGTGGATGTGCGAGGCGAGATTCTGGAAGTCAAGAATACAGTCAACACCATGGTGGATCAGCTCAGCTCATTTGCCGCCGAAGTCACTCGCGTGGCCCGCGAAGTCGGCACTGAGGGCAAATTGGGCGGCCAGGCGGAGGTCCGAGGCGTCGCCGGAACCTGGAAGGATCTCACGGACAGCGTGAATTTCATGGCCGGCAATTTGACCTCGCAGGTTCGAAACATCGCTCAAGTCACCACGGCTGTAGCTAACGGCGACTTGAGCCGCAAGATCACGGTAAACGTGCAAGGCGAAATCCTCGAGCTTAAGAACACCATCAATACCATGGTCGACCAGCTCAACAGCTTCGCTTCCGAAGTGACCCGCGTGGCGCGTGAAGTAGGAACCGAAGGCAAGCTGGGCGGCCAGGCCGAAGTCCGTGGAGTGGCCGGTACCTGGAAAGACCTTACCGACAATGTGAACTCCATGGCGGCGAACCTCACCACGCAGGTGCGCGGGATCGCCAAAGTCGTGACGGACGTCGCCAATGGCAACTTGAAACGTAAACTTGTGTTGGAAACGAAGGGCGAGATTGCCGCGCTGGCAGACACGATCAACGAGATGATCGATACGCTCGCGGTGTTTGCCGACCAGGTGAGTAACGTGGCTCGCGAAGTCGGCATCGAGGGCAAGTTGGGCGGCCAGGCTCTAGTGCCGGGCGCTGCCGGAATCTGGCGCGATCTTACGGACAACGTCAACCAGCTCGCCGCTAATCTGACCAGCCAGGTCCGCGCGATCGCTGACGTGGCCACGGCCGTGACCAAAGGTGACTTGACTCGCGCTATCTCAGTAGAAGCCCTGGGTGAAGTTGCCGCACTGAAAGACAACATCAACGAAATGATCGTCAACCTGGCCGAAACCACCCGCAAGAATACGGATCAGGATTGGCTCAAGACGAATATCGCCAAGTTCACCGGCATGATGCAGGGGCAGCGCGACTTGTTGACTGTGTCCCGATTGCTACTGTCGGAGTTAACTCCGCTGGTCGGCGCGCAACACGGAACCTTCTATATCACGGATTCCGTCGAAGACCAAGAGTCACTCAAGCTGCTCGCAGCCTATGCCGCGAATGAGCACGATGGCAATCCCAAACAGTTCCGCATGGGCCAGGGCCTGGTGGGGCAGTGCGGATTTGAGAAACGCCGCATCCTGGTAACCGATATCCCGGGTGACTACATCCGCATCAGTTCCAGCCTCGGCGGGAGAGCACCACTGAATATTGTTGTCCTTCCGGTGCTGTTTGAAGGTGAAACTAGGGCTGTAATTGAACTCGCTTCGTTCCGGCAGTTTTCGGAGGTGAACCTGGCCTTCCTCGATCAGCTTACCCAAAGCATCGGCATTGTGTTGAACACGATTGCCGCCACGATGCGGACGGAACAACTGCTGAAACAGAGTCAAGCCCTGGCCGAAGAGCTGCAAAAAACCAATGCCGAACTTGAGGAAAAGGCGCATCTGCTGGCTGAGCAGAAGAACGAAGTGGAGACGAAGAACCGGGAAGTCGAGCAGGCCAAGGCCGCTTTGGAAGATAAGGCGGAACAGTTATCGCTGACTTCGAAGTACAAGAGCGAGTTCCTGGCCAATATGAGTCATGAACTGCGTACGCCACTTAATAACCTGCTGATTCTGGCAAGGATGCTCGCAGAAAATACCGACAATACCTTGACTCCGAAACAGGTCAAGTATGCCGAAACCATTCACTCGTCGGGAACCGACCTGTTAGCCTTGATCAATGACATCCTCGACTTGAGCAAGATCGAATCCGGAAAGATGGACGTGGAAGTGGGCAGCGTTCGCTTCAGCGAACTCCGCGACTTCTGCTCCCGAACGTTCCGCCACGTTGCAGATGGAAAAGGCCTTGAATTCTCCATCGAACTGGTCGAGGGGCTTCCGGGAGAAACGATCATCACCGATGCCAAGAGATTGCAGCAGGTTCTCAAAAATCTGCTGTCGAACGCACTGAAATTCACCGAGCACGGTGCGGTGCGGCTGCGCATCGAGAAGGCCAACTCCGGCTGGAGCCACAATCACTCGGTGCTCAATCGCGTGAAGTCAGTCATTGCCTTTTCTGTCAGCGATACCGGCATTGGCATTCCCCAGGACAAACAGCGAATCATATTCGAGGCATTCCAACAGGCGGACGGTACGACCAGCCGGAAATACGGCGGCACCGGCCTCGGCCTCTCCATCAGCCGCGAGCTCACTCGATTGCTGGGTGGCGAGATCCGCTTGCAGAGCGCCCCTGGAGCAGGCAGCACATTTACCTTGTACCTGCCGCAGACTTATGTCTCCCTGGTCACAACGCCGAAGATCGAGTCGCAGCTGCCGGGACATAACGGCGATAGCCACGCTGCACTTCCAGTGGATGGCGCGAGTCAATCGGAAGATCAGGCCTTGGACATTTTTCTTCCTGCGCCTTCCGTTACAACCACGGCAGTGGTTCACGATATCGAAATCGAAGACGACCGTAATTTGATTCATCCTGGCGATCCGGTGCTGTTGATCGTCGAGGACGACGTCACCTTTGCGCGAATCCTGGTCGATCAAGCCCATGAGCGCGGAATCAAGGTGCTGGTTGCGTTGCGTGGCGGCGCCGCGCTTACTCTCGCGCGAGAGTTCACACCTGGGGCGATTACGCTGGACATCACGCTGCCCGACATGGCCGGGTGGACGATTCTGGACCGATTGAAGCACGATCCAGTCACCCGCCACATACCGGTACACGTGATTAGCGGCGACGAAAACCGGCGCCGCGGTCTGGCATTGGGAGCCATGACGTATCTGGAAAAGTCGATCACCAAGGATCTTCTCCACGCAGCGTTCGATACCATCCATCATTCGTTGCAAAGACGCACCAAGAAACTGATGATTGTGGCTCAAGAGGAGACGCGCCGGACTTCCTGGCGCGATCTGTTAAGCGGCAATAACGTCGAAATCATCGAAGTAGGTTCGGGTGGAGAAGCTTTGGCTGTACTGAAGCATCAGTACCTGGATGCCATCGCGCTCGACCACTACCTGGCCGATATTCCATACACGCAATTGGTGGAAGCGATCCAAGCCGAGACCAACCCGGCGCCACCGATAGTGATTGGCGGCCCGCAGAACCCGGGCGCGGCGGCAGAAGCTGAAATGCGCAGCCTGTCGCGAAAGAGCGCCGTTCGATATGCGGAGTCGCCGGAACGATTGCTTGAGGAGACGGTGTTGCTCATGCATCGCGCGGAGAGCGATCTCTCTGATGCCCAGAGAGATACCCTAAGCGCCGTTCGCCGGAGCGACACCATTCTGGCAGGCAAGAAAGTGCTGGTCGTGGACGACGATGTCCGTAATATCTTCGCGCTTTCAACAGTGTTGGAGCAGCACAATCTACAGGTCTTCCACGCAGAAAATGGCCGCGCCGGAATCGAGATGCTTCTCAAGACGCCGGGAATCGACGGCGTGCTCATGGACATCATGATGCCCGAGATGGACGGTTATGAAACCATGAAGGCCATTCGTCAAATTGCCGAATTTCGCTCTCTGCCCATTATTGCCGTCACAGCCAAGGCAATGAAGGGAGATCGCGCGAAGTGTATTGAGGCGGGCGCTTCGGACTACATCACCAAACCTGTAGATCTCGACCAATTGTTCTCCGTTTTGCGCGTCTGGTTAGTTCGCGCACGAGAGTCGGCTTCCGTGACCATGACGATGGCCGGGTGATAGGATCATCTTGATGCCCCCAGCCGCTGGCTTGGCACGAACCGAACCCGAATCATCTTTAGACCGGAGAATGAAGATTCTCCTGGTGGATGATACGCCGGAGAATCTCGTCTCTCTGGAGGCGGCTCTGAGCGGCTTGGGGGAAGAATTGGTGCTCGCGAACTCGGGCCGGGAAGCGCTCCACCACGTCTTGAATGATGATTTTGCCGCAATCCTTTTGGACGTGCGCATGCCCGATATGGATGGCTTTGAAACCGCTGAGCTGATCCGTAGCCGTCCACGATCACGGCAGGTTCCGATTCTTTTCTTGACTGGCTACCGCAACGAAGAACATCTGTTTCGCGGTTATGATCTCGGCGCGGTGGATTTCCTGTTCAAACCCATCGTGCCGGAAGTCTTGCGCTCCAAGGTTGCGGTGTTTGTCGAACTCAGCCGCAGCAATGCCAAGTTGAAGGAGCAGGCCGATGAATTGCGAAGGCAGGCTCAAGTTCTGCAAAAGGCCGAACAGAAATTCCGGTCGCTCTTCGAAGCGGCGCCAGATGCCATGGTCATGTGCCGCCAGGATGGCGAGATCGTTGCCGTCAACTCCCAGATGGAGGCCCTGTTCCACTGCGGGCGCGACCATTTGATCTCCCGCAACATCCGCTCGGTAGTGCCCGGTTGGACATTCCGTCTGCAGCCAGGGTGGGACGATCATTGGCGCTCGGGGAGAGCACAACCGCCGGAACGCGGAATGGAACTCGAAGCTTGGGCTCCTGGCGGCGAACGGTTTCCCGTCGAGATCACCTTCAGTCCGTTGAGTACCGAGGACGGTGTGCTGATCACTAGCGCGATTCGCAATATCAGCGAGCGCAAACGAGCCGAAGAACAGATCCACCAACTCAACACGAATCTGGAAGAACGCGTCCTCGAGCGAACCGAGGCGTTGCTCCGCTCCAATGAGGAATTGCAGCAGTTTGCCTATGTCGCCAGCCACGACTTGCAAGAGCCTCTACGCAATGTGTCGATCTACGCACAGCTGCTAGCCAAGCGATACCACGGGCAGCTTCAAGGCGACGCCGATCAGTTCATCGAGTTTATTGTGGAGAGTGCGCAGCGAATGGAGAAGCTCATCCACGACCTGCTGGACTTTTCGCAAGTGGAATCGCGCGGATCGGATTTCTTCACCAAGATGCGCTGCGAGGAAGCGCTCGACGACGCGATTCGCAATCTGCACTCGCTAATTGAAGAAAGCGGCGCGATTGTTACACGCGATCCCCTGCCCACCCTCGTCGGAGACCCGATCCAGTGGACTCGTCTGTTCCAAAACCTGGTCGTCAACTCGATCAAATACAGGAGTGAGGAGGCCCCACGAATTCATGTCTCGGTCGACGGTAGCGGCCGCGAATGGCTCTTTTCCGTGAAGGACAATGGCATCGGAATAGAACCCCAGTATGCGGAGAAGGTGTTCGGAATCTTCAAGTGTCTGCAGCCGCGAGACAAGCCGTCGGGCAGCGGAATGGGACTGGCGATTTGCCGCAAGATTGTGAGCCGGCATGAAGGTCGAATCTGGGTGGAACCTACCACCGGCAAGGGAGCCACATTCTGTTTTACAGTGCCTAAGAACTGACGCTGCTCGAGCTACAGCCGGATCGCGGACCCCGAGCCACTTCCCGCCGCTGAATAACCTGCTACTTCCCGGCAGTTGCGTCGTGGGCGAGGACGCCCGTTCCGTTGCTGGATCTTGTCGCCAGATCCCACCCCGCGCTGAAAGCGATCCAGACCGTCCAACAGTTCCGTATTCAGCGTGCGTAGAGCTTTGAGGTAAGCACGCAATTCGGGCTCACTGGTAGCGTCCACCTTACCAGGATTCATTGCCGTTTGGCGAAGGACGCATAGGTCGTGATCGAAATTCGGAAACTCCAAAGGTGCCTGTTTCATGCGCCCCTCTCCTGACTCATGCAAATCTCGCATACTTCTGTCGAAAAGAGAATTGGTCAGAGTTGGTAGAAACCTGGATGTCATCGCAAGCTGAAATACCCGACACTACTCAAGTATCCTCAAGGACAAAAGTTTTAGTAGTAGGGGAACAAAAGATCTATTCGGTCGTGATGCGATTCCGCAAGGCGTACCGGACCAATTCGGCAGTCGAGTGCAGCCCCAGCTTGTGCATCACGTTGGCTCTGTGTGTCTCGGCCGTTTTGACACTGATTCCCAGAGTGGTGGCCACTTCCTTGTTACTTTTGCCTTCCGCCAGCAACTGCACAATCTCGCGCTCTCGAGCGGTGAGTTCAATGGCACTCTGCGCGGGCTTCGAAGACTTGGTGGAATGCAAAAACCCTTCCAACACCATTCCTGCGATCTTAGAGGTGAACAACGGCTGATGCCGTTGCAGCGCGCTGACTGCCGCCACCAGATCTTGGGCTGCGTCCGATTTCAGGATGTATGCGCGCACGCCCGCCTTCAAAACCTCTTCGGCCAGTTGCTCGGAATCGTGCAAGGTCAGAATCAGGATCTCGGAACCAGGCGACACTTGCAGGATCTGACGCGTGGCGTCCAGGCCGTTCAACTCGGGCATGCTGATGTCGAGTACCACGATATCGGGTTGCAGTTCCCGAGCCATTTCGACGGCCTGCCTGCCGTTGCCGGCCTCTCCCACCACCTGCCAGCCCGTTTGTTCTTCCAACACGTCGCGAACGCCACGGCGGAAGACTTCGTGATCGTCGGCGATTAGAATGCGGAGGTCAGCCATTTCGTTGTCCGTTTGTAGGGAACACCGAACGCACGACGCAGCCCGATCCGTTGGATTCAATCTCCAGCCGGCCTTGCAATTGCCGCACGCGTTCGCGCATCCCAGAAAGGCCTACACCCAAAACGGGCGTGCCTCGTTCTGCATCCTCACGGACCTCCGACCGCAGGCCGGCGCCATCGTCGCGCAACTCCAGCCGCAGCCTAAGGTCTTCCAAACGGAGGGTGATCCAGCACTGTGTGCCTCCGGAATGCCGGTAAACGTTGGTGAGCCCCTCTTGGATCACGCGAAAGATCGTCGTCTCCAGTTCGGGGGCGTGACGGCCGAGGTTCTCGCCGATGTCCAGGTAAACGGCAATTCCGGACCGCTCTCGAAAACCTTCCACATACGCCTGGATGGCGGAGGCCAGCCCCAGTTCTTCCAAAAGGGGTGGATGAAGAAGATAGGATAGAGTTCGAATCTCAACCAGCATGCGATCGGCTAATAGCAGACTGTCAGTTACCAGGCCACCGAGATCGGGCGCCAGTTGCGCGCGGTCGAGGCGCGACAGGTTCAGCTTGAGCGCCGCGAGGTTTTGACCGGTGCTGTCGTGAAGCTCTCGCGCAATGCGCCGCCGTTCTTCTTCCTGCAACCGCATCAGGCGCGCGGACAATTCATGGAGCGCTTCCTCGGCGCGCTTTTGCTCTGTAATGTCTACGGCGATTGCCAGAACGTAAAGCGGCTTGCCGCATGGATCGCGAACCAGTGTCCCGAAAACATCGACCCAGATGATTTCCTCTCGCGCATTGATATAGCGCCGCTGATCTTTGTAGCTTGGAATCTTGCCGGCAAATAGCTCCCGGAGCAGTTCGATGCATGCCTGCCGGTCCTCCGGATGGACGAACAACGGGGTTGTCATCCCCGTCAATCGATGCTCTTCCATCCCGAGCATGCCGCAGAAAGCCTGATTGACCGCGTGGACCCGGTAGTCGCATCCCAAAATGATCATCCCAATCGGGCCATCTTGGAACACCTTTCGGAACCGCTCCTCACTTTCGCGGAGAGCCTGCATAGCTTCGCGCTGCTCGGTGATATCCACCATCACACCGCGGATTTTGCTGATCTCACCGCTGGACGCCCGCGCAACCCGGGCGATCTGGCGCAGCCACACGATTTGTCCAGTCGCGCGAATCATCCGATATTCAAGTTGATGATCTTCGGCTTCCACTCGATCCGGACAGCAGTTTGCTAATGCGAAGTCACGGTCGTCGGGGTGAATGTGGTCCTCCCAGAAACCCGGTGTCTCCAACCACTCCGACACGGGGTAGCCCAGGACCTCCTCGGCGTGCCGGCTCACCCATGTGAACTTTCGAGCGCCGTAATCGATTTCCCACAGGATGGCCCGCAGGTCCTCCACCAGAGTGCGAAACTCCGACGGAAACTGGAGAGTAATCGTGGCTCGATCCATTTATGCGCGGTCTCGTAGCGTCACTGCCAAAGCGTTCCGGCACTCCTCAGACGTTGCTCATCTGAGATCTGGGGATTGGATAGAATTTAACAAAATTTGCGAAAGAAACATAATATTTGTAATTTTTCTTTGCATTTGAACCGTACTAGAACTTCTAAGCGGCGCGGAAGCATGCCGAGACGGTCGCGCGGGTTGCGCCAACGCGACTCGGCGCAAGGACATATCACCCGTCCTGCTCGTACAATGGACTTTCAGCGTGTGGAAAGCAGTATCGGTTCTTGCAGTGCTCGCGCTGCTGGGCCTGTGGGCGGCCGTAATAAGGCGGCATTAATTCATGCATCTGGACATTCAACAAGCGCTTCTGAACGTGTTGCTGCTTTGGATATTGACGGCGCCTCACGAGTTTGCTCACGCCTGGGTTGCCACGCGTCTGGGCGACGATACACCGCGCCACGAAGGCCGCGTCACTCTAAATCCGCTGGCTCACGTGGATTGGCTCGGCACGGCCATCCTGCCGTTTGTGACCTCACTCGTGGGCGGCGGTTTCTTGGGATGGGGCAAGCCGGTTCGCACCGATACCTCCAAGCTGAAAGGTGGATTGAACGGCTTGGCGCTCGTGGCTCTGGCCGGACCGTTCAGCAACGTGATCCTGGCGGTCATCCTCGCAATCCTGGCCGTCGCATTTTTGCATGCATTGCCGGCCTTGGCCGAATTTGCCGCCCATGGCGTCGGGCTCAGCCTGTACCTCGCGATCTTTAACCTGCTGCCCGTTCCGCCTTTGGATGGATCCAAGCTGCTGTTGGCTGCGCGCATCCCGATGGTGGTCTACGTGGAGTTGGCCCGCTTCGGTTTCCTGTTGCTCATCGTGGCTGTGTCGGTTTCCGATTTGGGCCTGTGGATGAACCAGTGGAGCTACCTGGGCGCGAGGGCCATTTTCGCCGTCGTGCGGTGATGCCTGTATAATTGTGGTTCGCGAAAACCGACAGTTAAGGAAGGTATACCGATGGCCGAATATGCGCATCCCGAAGTCCTCGTCAGCACGGAGTGGGTGGCGAGCCACGCAAGCGATCCGAATGTACGCATCGCGGAAGTCGACGTAGACACCAAAGCGTACGATGAAGGGCATGTACCGGGCGCCCTGGGCTGGGCTTGGAACACGCAACTGTGCGATACGTTGCGCCGCGACATCCTGTCCAAAGAGCAGTTCGAGGAGCTGATGTCGTCGTCCGGCGTGGCGCCCGACACAACCCTCGTCATCTATGGCGATAACAACAACTGGTTTGCCGCCTGGGCGCTCTGGCAGGCGAAGATCTACGGCCACAAAGACGTCCGCCTCATGAATGGCGGCCGTAAGAAGTGGCTGGCGGAGGGCCGCGAGCTCACGACGCAAGCAGCCGCTTCGCAGCGGACCAAATACCAGGCCAAACCGGCAGACCTTTCGCTGCGTGCTTTCCTTCCGCAAGTTCAGGAGGCTTCCGCCAAGCGCGGCGCGGGTCTGGTGGATGTGCGCAGCCCGCAGGAGTTCACGGGCGAGATCCTGTCACCTCCCGGGTTGCCCGAAACCTGCCAGCGCGGCGGCCACATTCCTGGCGCGCGCAGCATTCCGTGGGGTAAGGCCTGCAACGAAGATGGCACGTTCAAGACGGCTGACGAGTTGCGCCGGTTGTATGGTACGGAAGGTATAGACGGTTCTAAGCCGGTGATTGCGTATTGCCGCATTGGCGAACGCTCCAGCCACACCTGGTTCGTGCTCAAGTACCTGCTCGGGCTTAATCAAGTAACTAACTATGACGGGTCTTGGACCGAGTGGGGCAACCTGGTAGGCGCGCCGGTGGAGAAGGGCGCCGCAGTTGGTGCAGCCAAAGGTTGACATGAAGGCGGAAGAATTTCAGGAGCGGCGCCTGGAACTAGCCGGCTGGCCTGTCAACGTTTCCAGTTATCGGCTGGGAGGCGTGTGGCACTCGAAAGCGGATAATGTCTCACCCGGCGCCGGTCTCTGCCGCACCACGGGCACGACCCGTGAAGAAGCGGAGAGAAAAGCCCTCGATCGCGCCGCGGAACTGCTATCGAAGACCAAGCGTCACGCAGTGTAGCAGCGCGCTACGAGAGCGAATAGCGCTTCATCTTGTTGATAAGGCCCTGGCGGCTCAGCCCTAACTGCCGCGCCGCCTGCATTTGATTATTGCGAGTCGCCTGCAGGGTTTCGGCGATCATGCGCCGCTCCAGATCCTCGATGGCTTCCTTGAGTGTGACCTTCTGCTGTGCAGACGGCTTAGCGGCTCGGCTGGGCGCCGGTGCCGAAACAGCAGTCCAAAGATCGTCCTCTTCAATGACGTTCCCCGGCGAGCAAGCAGCCATGCGCATGACTTCATTGCGCAACTGGCGCACATTCCCGGGCCAATCGGCAGCCGCCAGTTTGCGCACCACTTCCGCGGCGAATTGCATGGACGGCCTTCCCGTTTCCCGGCAGTATTCCTTGAGAAAGTGGTTTGCCAGCAACGGGACCTCTTCGCGAATCTCGCGCAGCGGCGGCATGTGGATATGAATCACCTTGAGCCGGTAATACAAATCCTCCCTAAAAGACCCTTTGGCGATCTCAGCTGCGAGGTCGCGATTGGTGGCCGCAAGCACACGGACATCCACGGGCAAGGGCATGCGTCCACCGACGCGTTCCACCACTCGTTCCTGCAGCGCGCGTAAGATCTTGGCCTGCGCGGCGAGACTCAGATCGCCGACTTCGTCCAGGAACAAAGTGCCGCCGTCGGCTTTTTGAAAATGCCCGATCCGCGACTGCACTCCGGTAGCGACGCCCTTCTCAATACCGAACAGCTCGCTTTCCACCAGCGTCTCCGGCAGCGCCGCGCAATTGAGAGCCACGAACGGTTTGCGCGCGCGCGGACTGGTGTAGTGGATGGCCTTGGCCACTAATTCTTTGCCGGTGCCGCTCTCGCCGGTGACCAGCACACTCACCGCGCTGTCGCGGATCCGCTCGATGAGCCGCACCACTTGTTGCATGCGGGAGCCGGCGCAGATGATCCCATGAGTCGAGTAGCGGCTCTCCACCTCGCGCCAAAGGTTGCCGTTTTGGGCCACCAATTCGTCCTGGCTGCGCCGCAAGTCGCCAATCAGTTGCGCGGTTTCGATGGCATTGGCCGCATGGGAAGCCAGGGCTTTCAGAGCCTCTTCGTCGCGTGATTGGAATCGCCCGTTGCGCTTGTTCAGCACCTCAAACGCCCCAGCGATCGCGCCGGAATGATTGCGCATGGGCACGGCCAGCAGCGTTTGCGTGCGATACCCGCTGCGGTCATCGATCACGCTGTAGAACCGCGGATCGTTGTAGGCATCGGTCACGTTGACGGTCTGGCCCGTAGTCACGGCGTGGCCCACGACTCCTAGTCCGGCGTCGAACCGCAGGATCTCGCCGCTTCCCAGGGCCACCTGCGACCACAGCTCATTCGTGTCGCGATCCAGCAGAAAGATGCTGGCGCGATCGCAATCGAGCAGAGTAATCGCTTCGCGTGCAATGAGATCGAGGAGAGCATATAAGTCACGCTCCGAATTCATCTTCTGGCAAATCGCCAGAATCGCCGCGAGCCTTTCTTGCAAGCCGGTCTGTTGCCCTGCGCCCATGGCCGTCCCAGTCTAGCGAAATCGGCTCGGGCATGTCCACAAAGTGGACAGTCCGATTCACTTTGGTTATGAAGCCAGTGCGTTATATTCAAACTTCATGGGACAGACACGCCAACACCACTACCGGCTGACGATGCGCTGGACGGGCAATCTAGGTCGCGGCACGGCGGACTACCGGGCGTACGGACGCGATCACGAATATTCCGCCGAGGGAAAGTCGGCAACCATCGTCGGGTCCTCCGATCCCGCGTTCCGCGGCGATCCGTCGCGCTATAACCCCGAAGAGTTGTTGGTCGCGGCTTTATCCTCGTGTCACATGCTGGTGGTGCTGCACCTCTGTGCGAACGCCAAGATTGTCGTCACCGAATACACAGATGACGCCGAAGGCGAGATGGCCGAAGGCGACGGAACAGGCCACTTCACGCGCGTGACGTTACGGCCGCGCATGGTGATCACGGATGCTTCGCGGATCGCCGACGCCCAAAAACTGCATGAGCGAGCGCACCACGGATGCTTTATTGCCCAGTCTGTGAATTTCCCGGTGGATTGCGTACCTGAGATTGTGGCCGCTTCGATGGCAGCGCAGTAACTCGCGCCGGCCGTTACCGCACTAAAGCCTTGATCTTCTGATCGAATACTTCGTACGGCATAGCGCCGATGATCAGCTCTCCCTCGATGTCCCCGGCCGAGCTCCTGCCGAGCACAAACGAAGGCGTACCGTTGGCTCCAATTTTCTCGGCAGCCAGTGTGTCGCTGCGAATGGCGTCTTTATACTTGCCGCTCTCAATGCAACTGCGAAACTTCGTCACGTTGAGTTTCAGATCCTGCGCCCCTTCCACCAGGCTAGCCATGTCGAGTTTGTCCGGACTCGCGTTCATGCGATCGCGCATGGCCCAGAACTGGCCTTGCTCGCCAGCGCATCGCCCGGCTTCGGCCGCCTGCATGGCGTTGGGATGAAAATCGAGCGGCAGATCGCGGCTCACAAAGCGCAGCTTGCCGGTATCGATGTAATTCTTCTTCAGCTCGGCGAACGTTTGCACATGGAAGCGTTGGCAAAACGGGCACTGGAAATCGGTGAACTCCACCATGGTCAACGGCGCATCTTTCGAGCCCATGGCGTATGCGCCTTCGATGCTTACCTTGGCTTTGGTGAGCTGTTGTTGCCCGGCAGGCGCGCCGGCGCCCTGCTTTTCCAGCAGTTCGCGGATCTGCCGTAACTCCTTTAAGATTTCATCGGCCTGCTCGCGAGTGATGCCCTTATCAGCGGCTGCCAGAGGCAGCAGAGCGATCAGCGGCAACGCCGCCCATTTCAGGTGTGGAAGGAAAGTCATCGGAGTCCTAGTCCGATCCCAGCAGCAGCATGTATTGGCTGTCCGGGATCTGTTCACGTTGGGAAAGAAGCTTGAAGTGATTGGCTTCGATTTCTTTAATGACGTCGGGCTTGTTGAGCCGAATGTGGGTCATGGCTTGCCCGCTGGGCATTGCATTGGGCGACTTGTAATACTCCACGATCACCAGCTTGCCGCCAGGCTTTAACGCTTTGTGGATGGCCGCGAGCATCGACTGCGGATAGTCGAAGTGGTGGTACGCGTCCAGCACCAGCACCTCATCAACCGATGCCTCGGGAAGCATGGGACTCTTGTCGGTTCCCTTGACGAAGGTCACGTTCGAGAGGTTCTCTTTGGCGGCGCGCTGCCTGGCCTGCGCCAGATAGTCATCGAAGATATCTTCCGCGAACACTTTGCCGGAGTTGCCCACGGCGCGGCTCAGGAACGGGAGCATATATCCGATTCCCGTGCCGACGTCGGCCACGCTCATACCGGGGCGAAGTCCCATGGCGGCTACCAGGTCGGCAGGCTTCTGGCGTTCGTCGCGGTCGGGCGCGCCGAGGTTTGCCGCCACTGCCTGCCGCCCTTCCGCCGTCTGGTAGCGGGCATTGGCGTCCTTGGCCACTTGCGCGGCTAGCGGCAGTGCCAGCAGGAACGCGGCGCACACGGCCACCGCGCGCTTTCGAATGCTCTTCATAAGGCAGTCTCCATCGGAAGCGCCAACGGCGCCTCTTGCAGAAAATCAAGGTGCGACATCTCCTCCACGGCATCGCGGATCGACTGTTCGCTGGTCGGCTCGGCTGTGATGACAAACGGCAGGTCGTGCTTGGTGTCGCACGGCTCCTGCAGCACGGCTTCGAGGCTGATGTGTTTGCTGGCCAGAATGCCCGCCAGCCGGGCGATGATTCCGGGCCGGTCGTCCACGCGGAAACGCAGGTAGTAGGCCCGCTTCTGCAGCGTGACCGATACCGGCTGGTATTCACCCAGCCGCTCGTGGGCGAATGGAGAGACTCGCTCGGGACTGCCGCTGCGAATCTCGCGCGCCACGCGCATCAAGTCGCTCACCACTGCCACTCCGGTCGGGCGCGGGCCGGCGCCTCTCCCGTAATAGAACGTGTCCTCTCCGTAAAGACCCTTCACCCAGACCGCGTTGTAGGCCCCTTGCACGCTGGCCAGGATGGTGGAACGCGGAATCAGCGCCGGCCGCACCGAGAGAATCAGCCCGTCGGCCGTCTGCCGCGCGGCGCACACCAATCGAATGGTGTGCTGCAACTGGTGTGCATATTGAAAATCCATGGGCGAGATGCGCCGGATGCCCTCGACGAAAATATCGGATGGCGTAATCTTCTCGCCGAACGCCAAGGCAGCCAGCAGCGCGAGTTTGGAGCGGGCGTCGAAGCCATCGATATCGGCGCTCGGGTCGGCTTCGGCATATCCCAGGGCCTGCGCCTCAGCCAGCACAGAGGCTAGCGAGTCACCGCGCTTTTCCATCTCCGTCAGGATGAAGTTGCTCGTGCCGTTCAGAATGCCGTAAAGCGCCGTGACGCGATCTCCGGAAATGCCCTCGCGCAGTACAGCGTGAATCGGAATGCCGCCGCAGACGCTGGCTTCCATCGCCAGGTTGATCCCAGCCCGAATCGCGCGGTCCCAGATCTCCGGCCCGCACGAGGCCATCAGTTCTTTATTGGCGGTGACCACCGATTTTCCAGCGGCGATCGAAGAGCTGATGATTTCGGCCGCGACACCAGTACCGCCCACCAGTTCGGCGACTACCTGGACGCCAGGATGATTCACCACCTCGCGCCAATCGTTGGTCTTGAGAACGCTTCCCAGCGAGGATGGAATCGTCTTGGTCTCGACCGACCGGCTGCAAACCGCTGCGACTTTCAGGCGAAAACCCAGCTTGAGCGCAATCTGGTCGGCGTTCTCGGCCAGAATCGCCAGTGTCCCCGAGCCCACATTGCCCAGGCCCACCAGCCCGACGCTGACTTCCTGCATATTTGCTCCATGATAACAAGGCTGGGCCGAGCCCCCTGGTTATCGAATGTTCATACGGCGATATCATACGGTAAGGTCTTCCATGAAACGCACTCTCCGGCGCGCTGCGCTGACACTGACACTCGGCGCGGCCTTTGGAATCGGACTTGCGCAGGAGCCGGGCGCCCAGCCACCCCTTACTGGCGGCGCCGACCGGCCCGATGTCCGGCTGCCCAACGGGAAATTGCAGCGCGACGAGATTCTCAAAGCCGAGCACGAGCAGAACCTTAAAGATGCCGCCAAGCTTGTCGAACTGGCCGACGACTTGAAACAGACGCTGGAGAAAGAAGACCGTTACGTCTTCTCTCTGACCACCGTCAAGAAAACCGAAGACATTGAAAAGCTGGTTAGGAAAATCCGTACTCGCCTGCGGCACGATTAACCTGCTCGCGTGGCACGCGGCGGCGCAGCCGGCGGCGAACGCCAAGCCGGCCATCGCCCTGGTGGATACCGCTGATCTATCGCAGTGGCAAACCTGGTCCAAGGAAATCGGGTGGCAAACACTGGTGCCTTCCGTGGCCAACGACGCTGCCATGGACGTGCGCGTCGAAGCGCTGGGCGCGGCCGTTCGCGACGCGATTCACAGCGGCTCCGTGGATCCGGCGAGGATCTATCTGGCGGGTCGCGGCGCGGCGGCTGCGGGCGTTTTCTTTGCCATTTCGCGTCTGCCTGACCTGTGGGCGGCCGCCGTCACGCTAGGCGGTTCCCCACAGCCCGCGATCGACAGCGATCGCTTCTACGCTGCCAATTTCGCGAATGTGCCAGTCTTGTGGATCAGCCCGACTGCCGACGATCAGCCGCTCGCCGCGAAGCTGCAAGCGGCCGGTGTCCCATTGGAACGGCGCCTGCGCGAGCAGATCCAAATGTCGGCAGTTTTCGATTGGTTGAAGGAACGCTCGCGCGAGCCGAACCCGGCCGCCATCGATTGCGAAACCGACTCGCCCCGGTTTGCCGGCTGCTACTGGATTCGCATCACCAGGTTCGATGCGGGCGAGCGCAACGATGTGCTTCCCTCCAGCCGCATGCAGTCCGCCATCGTCGCCTCGCTCGACCTCGGAGGCTTCGGCTATAAGGTGGACGATCCCGGACCGGGCCTTCTGGTTTCGTTCCTGCCGGACAAGTACAACGGCCCGCTCAAGGTGGGAGATCGCATTGTCGAGCTGGATGGAAAAGACCTGGCGGACGCGCGCGCGTATCGCGACCAGATGGCTCAAGTAAAGGAAGAGCGCCAGGTGGCGGTGATAGTGCAACGGGGCAAACAACACATCCGCATCGAGACGGCCGAGATACTGCCCCGGCGCGCGCCCATGGTCACCGCTCGCGTGCAGGCGAAGTACATGCCCGAGGAGAAGGAGATCCAAATCGTCAGCCGGGCCGTCACGGAAATGCAAGTGACGATTCCGCCTCAGTGGGTTCCGGCGGCAGTGAATTGGAACGGAGTAGCGTTGGAGAAGGTCGAGGCGCCCGGCTGCCGGTTGTTAGTGATTGAAAAGGCGCTCGAAAGCGCGAAGGCTTGCCCATAGTGGGGCAGGCCTGCCCCACGCCCACTAGTGTAGTGCGTCATACAGTATGAAGTTTAAGTCTGTGGGGCAGACGATCGGTTTCTGTCGTCTGCCCGCGCCGCACAGCGGCGCAAGGGCGCGCTTCGCACACCCTGGCAGACCGCGAAAGACGACGGTCTGCGCCACGTCAGGCAGCGAAATACGCCTCGTTATTTGTGACGCAGACCACTAGCGATGAGTCGTAAACCAGGCGATAACCTTGCGAGGATACGCCTCCGGTTCCTGTGAGAGCCCGGCGACGTGTTCGGCCCCTGGTATTTCCCAGAGTTGCGTTGCCTTCGGGTTCAGCGCATGGAGTTCCTCGGAGTGATACGGAGGAATGTTAGTATCACGAGCTCCATGGATGAGCAGGACAGGAACCGCGGTCGAGCGAATCGCAGCCGCCGGAGAAGCCTGCCAAAAATCGAGGCCATACCGCATACAGGCGTATAAGAATCCGAAACGGACTACGGGCCAGAATATGGGTCTTGGCATCCGGGAAAACTGGTGCATTCGATCGGAGGCTACTTCCTCAAAAGTGGCGAATGGGCATTCCGCAACGACGGCGCGGAAGCGCGGCTCCTTCGGGATCGACTGCAGCAGTACGGCTGCGCCCAGCGACTCGCCGAGGCCGTACAGCCGCTGCGCATGCTGATTCTGGAACAACCAGTTCGACCATGTGTGCACGTCGGAAGCCTCCTTGAGGCCGTACGTGATGAGTTCACCACCGCTCGCGCCATGGCCTCGTAAATCTGGGGTCAATATCGAGAACCCCTCTTGCAAAAGGAAAGCGGCATGGGCGAGGGTCCCCAGGCGCGTGTCGCCCACACCGTGCAGCAAAATCACGGCAGAGCCATTTGGCTTGATCGGTTTAAAGAACCAGCCGCTCAGGCGCGCTCCATCCAGTGCACTGACGTGGACGTCAGACCAGGAGGATCCGGTCTCCCGCGAGACCGCCTCCGCCGCCTCGGCAAGAGGCTGCGGGCGCCGCGTTATGTGCAAAGCGTTTCCCACCGAAAGAATGACTCCGAGCGCGACTCCGATGACGGTCGCTCTCAGGAGACGCATCGTCCACTGCGCCACCGTACCCATACTTCTTAAGACGATTGGGAATGCCCAAAATGACGAACTTATTTGCGCGAATCGCGGCGCCGGAATAGCCGCTCCGTGGCCGATCTCCGCGCGGGAGAGAATTGCCGCGCCGCGCCGCGAACATACGGGCTGAATTCGAGCAGCCAGTAGCGGAGATATCCGGCGTGGTGAATCTCCTTCAGCGTGCTGCGGTAGTGGTCCAGCAGCCCCAGCCCGAGCACGGCTCCGGTCCGCCGGACTGAGGTTAACGTGGCGTTGGAAAACCACAGCGCGTTGGCTGGTAGTTTTCTTAGAGTAGACAGAGCCATGGCCGAGGAAAGCTCCAAAACGGTGCGGTGCTGCGCCGCCGCTTCGCCTTGCAGTTCGTGCCATTGCCGCCACAACCTTTCCCGCGACGGCAGGTTGATGCTTGGCAAACGGGTGGCCGCGCTGCGCAGCTTGGCCCACTCCAGGCGCAAACTGGCTACATCCAGCGGCGGCGTGTTCACGGTTTCCGCCAGTCGGCCCGAAGTTCCTTCCAAACCATCCAGCAACTGATCGACGGTTTCAAACCGGCGGCCCGGTTCCAGCAGGCCGTCCTTTTCCATGGCGGCTGCGATTTCGTTGATCAGATCGCGCCCAGCGCCGGCCAGATCGGCAAGCGCCGCCAGTACCCAAATCGGCGAAAACCGGAAGGCTGCCAATCCGGCAATCCCGATCACGTTCCCGGCGGCGATCCGCATGACGAAGTCGTCCGGAAGCCCGTCGTCCTTGGGGAACGTTCCTTCCACCTGGCCAAGTTGCTCGATGAAGAGACGCACGGTTGCTCCCACCAGCGACTGGTACAGACGGGAGCGACGCACACGGGCGGGCAAAACCACCAGGCCGATCTCGTGCACTGCGCCGCCGGTCAGGGCCGCAACCGAGCGGAGCAGCCGTTCGGGCAGCGAGCAGACGTAACCAGCAAGCTCTTGCGGTTTCATCCGCTCGATTATCGCTTACAATGCTTGTTCGCATGAGATGGGCGCCGATTCTTTTTGCAGTGCTCCTTTGCGGATGCAGCCGCGGCAACGACCCTGCTGTAGATCCCGCAATCGCCGCTGAAGTGGGAAAGATTCGCGCCTTCGACAACCATGCGCATCCCGTGCGAGTGACGCTCAGCGGTCCGCCCGATCGTGAATTCGACGCATTGCCGGTGGACAATATGGAGCCTTCATCCGATCCGGTGAATTTGCGGCCGAATGCGCCGGCGGTACTCGAAGCAGCAAAACAGCTTTACGGCGCCTCCGAGCGCAAGGCCGCAGTTCAACGTGAAAAACAAGACGGCTATCCAGCGTGGGTGCTCGATCAAATGGGCGTGGAGACGATGCTCGCCAATCGCATAGCCATGGGCCCGGGAATCGAGCCGCCACGGTTCCGGTGGGTGCCCTATGCCGACGCGTTGATGTTCCCGCTCGACAACTCCGCGCTGGCCGAACGCAATCCGGATCGCAAGGCTTTCTTCGCGCTGGAAGACAAGCTGCGGCAGCGCTACCTGAAAGAAGCGGGTTTGGAAGCGCGGCCGCCTACTCTTGCGGAATACCTAAGCCGCGTCGTGACTCCGACACTCGAGAGGCACAAGCAGGCTGGCGCGGTAGCGGAGAAGTTCGAAGCGGCGTACTTGCGCTCGCTCCAGTTCGATACCGTGGACCGCGCCGTGGCCGATCGCGTCTATTCCCGATTCGCGGCGAAAGGCGCACCGCCCGCAGCCGATTACAAGCCACTGCAAGACTTCCTGTTTCGCTACATTGCAGCCGAGTGCGGCCGGTTAGGAATGGCTGTGCACATCCACACCATGGCCGGGGCCGGAAGCTACTTCGATATCGCGGGCGCCAACCCTCTGTTGCTCGAATCGGTCTTGGAAGATCCGGCGCTGCGGCGGACACGGTTTGTGATGCTGCACGGCGGTTGGCCGTTCACGCGCGAGATCACGGCGCTTCTCGAACGACCCAACGCGTACCTGGATTACTCATCCCAAGATCTGCTGCTTCCGCCGGCCACGTTGGCAGTCAGCATACGCGAATGGCTGGAGTGGGTGCCGGAGAAAGTTCTGTTTGGCTCGGACGCGTACCCGTACTCGGACCAAATGGGCTGGGAAGAATCCGGTTGGATCGCGGCACGCACCGGAAGGCAGGCGTTGGCCATGGCGCTGACCGCCATGATGCGCGCGGGCGAGATCTCACGCGAGCGAGCGCTCGAATTGGCCCACATGGTGCTTCGTGAGAATGCCCGCAAACTCTACGGCCTATGAAGAAGCCGGTTTCGGCCAAGAAGAAGGTCACCGCGCGCGAAGTGGCGCGCAAACTGCTGCGCGCGCCCAAGAGCCTCTCGCGCGATCAAGCGATCCGGCAGGCCGTCCGGCAAATCCCGCGCGGTAAGGTGGCCACATACGGACAGGTAGCCGCCGCGGCCGGGTATCCTCTCTATCACCGCCAGGTAGTGCAGATATTGAATAAAGCCGGAGGCTCCTTGCCCTGGCAACGCGTGGTGGGCGCCGGCGGTGCAATCAAGCTCCGCTTTGGCGCCGGACAGGAGCAGCGCATGCGCCTCCAAATGGAGGGCGTGCGCTTCCGCGGCAAACGCGTCGATATGGCCGAGCACCAGCACGTGTTTCGGCCATGGGAATTCGAGGACGATATTCCGTGAGCAGGTGGCCCAACAGCGCGCATGGCGATGCTTACTTGTATATGTAGGAATGTTCGAAGACTAGATTGCGCGGCACGCCGGTCGCCGGTCCGTGTCCCATTACACTGGACGTCATCGCGAGTTCCCTAAGACTTGGATACTCGGACCCGATGACACCGACGGCACGAATGTCGCTGAGTTCGAGCTGCGTGAGATTGGGTAACTCGGCCAACACCTTCTGAATCCGTTGGTAAGCCACCAGCGGTCCAACCAAATCCACAACCGGTGAAGCAATGACAAGTGTCCAGTCGTCTGATTCCCCCTCGATTTGGATCCAAAAGGCGCCCTCTACGCGAAACCGGCGACGCTCCAGGGCCTGCAGCAACGTCTGACCGTCGACAACAAGCTCCCTCACCAGTATCTTCTTATACACGCCAATACTCCTTGAGGATCGCCCACTGCCGTGAGCATAGCACGGGCCTTCTTGCTGCCATGAGCTTCATACCGGCTCTCTTCAGACCAGTCCTTCACAACGCCCCACATTGTGTCGAGGGTTGGATTTTTGCGGAATTCCTGCAGCACGGCGTCGGAGACCCCGGTGTGCTTGAGGAGTTTCTCAAGCTTGTGAACGTAGATTTCTTTCACAAAATCGAGATCCGGAAAGTCATAGCGCTTGGTCCTTTTTGCGATGCAAGCCTTCAGAGCACACTCAACCGCATATCCAGCAAGGTAGTAGGCACCGTCGTAACGGCGGCTCTTCAGAAGCGCTTGTGCATCAACAAGTCGCGTCTCAGCAAGCCGTTGAAAATCCTTCCGATTCACCAGGTGAGTCGTTCAGGTTAACAGGCGTGCGAAATGTTTTCACGCTGCAAAACAAGAGTAACGAATTGGCTATGATGGTCGCCTAGGTACTCTATGCACCCACCACGGCCCCTGGCAGTCATCGTTTTGTCACTTGGTACGGCGGCGCTCGGCGCGGCCGCCGCTAATGATCCAGTTCGACTGGATACCGGCCTCGTCGCAGGCGTATCTGGAGCTAACCCAGATGTACGTGTTTATAAGGGCATCCCGTTTGCCGCTCCGCCGGTCGGCAGCCTGCGCTGGCACTCTCCCCAACCCGCGGCACACTGGGAAGGAGTGCGCAACGCCGATCAGTTCGGCTCCATGTGCATGCAAGCCGCATTCGGCGGACGCGGCGGCGCGCCCGCCACATCTCTGCGCGTGAGTGAAGACTGCCTGTACCTCAATGTATGGACGGCTGCGAAATCGGCAAGCGAGCGGCGTCCGGTCCTCTTTTGGCTGCACCCCGGTGGCTTTAACTCCGGCGCCGGTTCGCAACCTGGATTCGATGGCGAAGCCCTGGCGCAGAAGGGCGTGGTGGTGGTGACCATCAATTACCGTCTGGGCGTGTTCGGATTCTTCGCGCACCCCGAGCTGACCAAAGAGTCCGACCGGCACGCATCCGGCAACTACGGATTGATGGACCAAATCAGCGCGCTCGAGTGGGTGCAGAAGAACATCGCATCGTTCGGCGGCGATCCCAAACGCGTCACCATCGACGGCGATTCGGCCGGGGCGATGAGCGTGGGGGATCTGATGATTTCGCCGCAAGCCAAGGGATTGTTCTCGCGCGCCATTGCCGAGAGTGGCGGGCCGATCGGCCTCTCCATCAACCCCATTCGCAAGCTGGCTGATGCCGAGCAGGCTGGTGTCAAAACTGCCGAGTCACTGGGGGCGAAGTCGCTCGCCGAGCTGCGCGCGAAGCCCGCGGACGAAATCATGACGTCGGTGCGCGGCGGCGGCTTCCCGATCATCGATGGCTGGCTCATCCCCGACGACCCAGGCGCCATTTTCGCGGCGGGCAAACAAAACGACGTGCCGCTACTGGTGGGGTCGAACAAAGACGAAGGAACGTTCTTCTTGCAGAAGGGGCCGGCTGACCGGTTCCTCGAGAATTCCCAGCGCCGCTTCGGCAGGTTGGCCGATACCTTCTTCAAGTTGTATCCGGCCGGCTCCGACGATGAAGCCTACGCCTCGCAACTGGCGGCCTTCCGTGACGAGCTGGGCTGGGTGATGCGCAACTGGGCGGAGATGCAAACCAAGAGCGGGAAAGCGAAGGCGTATCTGTACTACTTCACGCATGAGCCGCCGGCCGCACCGGGAGGTAGAGCTTTAGGAGCGACTCACGGCGCCGAGGCGCCTTACGTA
>DATJAK010000061.1:0-48810 GCA_035516375.1 Bryobacteraceae bacterium | reverse complement strand
CGGAGCTCCCGGCGCCGGTTCGAAAGGAAAGCCCGAGGCTTACGCGAAGACCTGTTCCAGCACTTGTTCCCTCTGCCTCCTCTGCGCGCCAACCTGAAGTGCCTGCACGATCTCAACCTACGCACGACGGCCGCCATCTTCAGCTTTTCTCTGCGTCTCTGCGTCTCGGCGGTGATATTCTTTGCGGTATGCATATCGTCCTGGTCAATATTCGTGTGAAGTCGGAACACCTCGAAGCTTTCAAAGCCGCCACCATGGAGAACGCCCGCAATAGCATCCAGGAGCCGGGCGTGGCGCGCTTCGATGTGCTGCAGGTGTCTGACGATCCTACCCACTTCGTGCTCTACGAGGCCTATCGCAGCGTGGATGCCCCGGCGCGCCACCGCGAGACGGCCCACTACAACACCTGGGTGGCCACGGTTACGGACATGATGGCCGAGCCGCGCACGCGGACCACCTGCGCTAACGTCTTTCCATCCGACCAGGCCTGGTAACGGCGATGCGGTTTGAGTTCGCCACGGCGACTCGCATTCTGTTCGGTCCCGGCACCGTACGCGATCTGCCTGGCGCGGCCGCGCAGATGGGTAAACGTGCGCTGCTGGTGACTGGCGCTTCCGCCGATCGAGCGGCGCCGCTGGTCACTGGGTTGGATACGGTTCCCTTCGCAGTTTCCGGCGAGCCAACCGTGGACTTGATCCGCCGCGGCACAGAGTTTGCGCGCTCGGAAAGCTGCGATTTCGTGATCGCCATCGGGGGCGGTAGCGCGATCGACGCCGGCAAGGCACTGGCGGCTCTGCTGACCAATCCCGGCGATGCCCTCGACTACCTGGAAGTGATCGGCCGCGGCCAGCCGCTGGGACGCCCGCCCGCGCCGTTCCTGGCCGTGCCCACTACTGCCGGAACCGGTTCCGAGGTCACCCGCAACGCCGTGCTGGGTTCGCCGGAACACCGTGTGAAAGCCAGCCTGCGCAGCGCTTCGATGCTCCCGCGACTGGCGATCATCGATCCTGAGCTTACCCTGACTCTGCCGCAAACCGTTACCGCCTCCACAGGTCTCGACGCGCTCACCCAGTTGATCGAGCCCTATGTCTCCTCGCGGGCTAATTCGATGACGGACCTGTTTTGCGCCGACGGCATCCAACGCGCGGCTAGAGCGCTACCGGCGGCCTGGGAGAACGGGGGCGATTTGGAAGCACGCACGTCGATGTCATGGGCGGCGCTGCTCGGCGGCTTGGCGCTAGCCAACGCGGGCCTGGGCGCCGTCCACGGATTTGCCGCGCCGATTGGCGGCATGTTTCCGGCGCCGCATGGCGCCATCTGCGCCGCGGTGCTTCCGCATGCCATGAAGGTGAACATCCAAGCGCTGCGCGCGCGCGAACCTCACGGGCGTGCTCTCGAGCGGTACGGCGAAGTCGCCCGCGTCCTCACCGGAAATGCGAACGCTACCGCCGAAGATGGCGCCCAATGGGTGGACCAGTTGGTGCGCCATTTGGAAATCCCACCGCTCCGCACCTACGACGTGCGCGATGAAGACGTTAGCGTGCTGATCGAAAAAGCCGAGCGGTCGAGCAGCATGAAAGGAAATCCGATCCCGCTCACGAAAGACGAGCTGCGGGAGATCCTCGCGAGATCCATTTGAGCTGTCGTGAGCCTGCCAACCGGAGGTCTGTGCTGGACAAACCACCGCTCCCTACGGTCACGGCTCAGTAACGGAACGCATACCGAGCCGCGACCAAAGGGAGCGGTGCATTTGCGATCGCTTTGCGTCGGCTGTGGTGGCTGCCAAGTCTATTTGATGTGCCCCTCGCGCACGTCCTTGTTGTTCTCTTCGCAGGAGTATTCCATCAACTCCCAATCCGGCCGCAAGGTGAACACCCGTTTGTTCACGATCGGCTCGGAATAAGCCTTGGGGTCGAACACGGTAATCTCGTACGCGATGTGTTTGGCGTCAGTGCGGGTCAACCGCTCGACCGTGTGCAACTGGTCGCTATGCGGGTGGCCGATGGTATCGAGCCTGGTCTTCTCGTTGAAACCGATCGTATCGATGACCAGGGTGTCGCCTTCCCAATGGCCCACGGAGTTTCCGGCCCAGGTCGGCTGCACGTCTTTGGGATGGTCGCGGCCGTCCGTGGGGATCACTTTGTAGGTCTGCCAGGCTTCAAACAGCACAGCGATGCGGTTCGGCTCCTGCATGATCTCCATGGGCATGGGCGTATTCATGAGACGGGTCCAACCCAAAGGCAGGCAGTTGGCGGCGTAATCGAAATTCTGCGGGTCGTATTTCTTGAAGTCCTGTTCGCCCCAGGCGGTGAACGGAGGCTTGTCCACACCGCGCAACATGTTCGGGGTATACGGAATTTCCCAAACGCCGCTCAACGATGCCTTGCCATCAGCCGTTCGCGGCGCTGGTCCGGCCGGTTCCGCGGCTTTCTTGGCGCCGTTCTGGGCCAGCACCGGCAGCGTCCCTGCCAACAAAATCAGTGCGAAAACTCTCACTTGGAAACCTCTTTGCAGGCGAAATTCTTCGCGTCGTCGATGCTCCCCGAACCCTTGTACTGCGCAATCTGCGGGTAGGGACAAAGCGGTCGCGTGCGATCGACGGCGCCGTTGGTGCTGTGCGACGCGATGATTCGTTCGGGTGCTTTGCCCTGCTCCACCCATTGCTCCATCGCGCCGACTTTGTTGAACGCGTTCGGCCCCTCGCCTCCGCCGCAGTGCCCCATTCCAGGCTCCAGGAACAGCCGAATGTTGTTGGATGTCTTGGCAGGGCCGCCCATGGTATCGACCACGCGGTTGTAGTATTGAATCGTCGATAACGCCGAAATGTTGGGATCGCTCAGGCCGTGGTACAGGAGCAGCTTTCCGTTGTGGCCAAAAAACGTCTTGAGATTGGGATCGGTGGCGTTCATGACGGTGTTCTCGGGCAAGTCCGCGCGATCGTTGTCGGTATCGAAGTTGAAGGTGCGCCAGTCCCAATTGGGATCTTTGAACACCACGTACTTGTAGTGATCGAGCATCACGGACGAGGGATCGGGGCCCGCGCCCAAGACTGCCCAACCCAGCTCGGTGCCCATCGGGAGCGATGGAAACAACTGTTGGCCGGTGCGCGGATTCGTAGCAGGTGAGTAAATCTTGCGGACCGCCTCAACCTGCGGCGCGGTCAAGCACGAGCCGTCATCCGCTCCTTTGCACAGCAGCACTTTCGGATCGAAATGGCAGCGCGTGGGCTCTTCGATCAGCCCGTCTTTCAGACCATCGGTGGCGTCGCAGGCGTCCAGCACGGCCCGATGCACCAGCCAGTACTTCTCCTTGGGAATGTAAGTGCCCGGATCTTTGAGCATGGCGAACGCGATCCAGAGCGCGAGAGCCGTGCGATTCGCGGGAGCGCCGGCGATGATACCGTCGAAATCATTGGGGAATTTCTGTGCTTCCTTGAGGCCCTGGCGGCCGCCCGTCGAGCAGCCGTTCCAGTACGACAGCTTGGGCGCGTTGCCGTAGAAGGCGCTCACAATGGCTTTGCCCTTAACCGTCATTTCGTGTTCGGAGCGGTAGCCAAAGTCGGCGAGTTTTTCCGGATGGCCGAAGGCGAACTCACCCCTGCCGCCCACGTGCCCCGTGTCGGTGGAGGCGGTAGCGTACCCGCCGCGCAGCGCTTCGCCTAGCTCGCGGTAGCTGATCACTCCGGCCCATCCGCCATTGCCGACGGCTTGGAATTTGCCGTTCCAATCTGCGCCCGGCATCCAGACCTCGATCTTGATGTCGGAGTCGCTGGTCGGCTTCAGGGTGGCCAGCACGCGGCAAAATGACGGCAGATCCTTGTAGGCGGATGCGTTGGGAATTCCGCCGCGGCCTGCCGGCGCGCTGAACTGACCCGCGCCAACCGATTGCGCCGAGGTGATGGTGGTATCCGGCAGCGTGAGCGCGGTAAGACCTTCACACGACGCGGCCAGCGCTGGCGCCACAGCCGTCAAAATCGAAACCAGGAAACGGAAATACATGGAGCCTCCTGCGCCAACCTTCTGATTCGGGGGCCATTATATCGCACCACGAAACACATACCAGGAGGTCTGCGCACTGGAGGTCGGACATTTCGCACAGACGACGCAAAGCGATCGCAAAGGCACCGCTTCCTCTGGTCGCGGCTCGGTATATGCGTTCCGTTTCCGAGCCGCGACCAAAGGGAGCGTGGTTTGTGCTACTGCATAAAGAGATTAGTGCACTTCCATTGTGAGCGTGACTGTGGCGCGGACCTCGACGTTGCTTGGTTCGATGGGCGTGGGTGCCGCCGCGACATTGGCGGCCAACGCCCGTACCACCGGACGGATGATGCTCGGGCCGCCCTGCTCCAACAACAGCACCGGCCCCAATTGGACACCCATGGCGGCAGCCATTGCCTGGGCGTTGCTCCGCGCTTGCCGGACCGCCTCGGCGAGCGCCTGGGCACGGACGGGCGTATCGTCTTTCAACAGGAACTGCACGGCTTGAATCCGATTCCCGCCGCTGGCAACCACTGCATCGATCAGCTTTCCCAATCCGGCGAGGCCGCTGGTGGTCACTTCCACCGTATTGCTCACAACGTATCCGCTGATGGTATTCTGCCCGCCGTCCCTGGAGACGCGATAATCTGGCGTGAGCGAATAGCCGGAAGTTTGAATTTGGCCCGCGTTGCCAAGCATGCTGCGCAATTGGTCGAGCGTCGATTTTAGTTGCGCGGCGTTCTGCTCGGCCGCCGTCTGGGCGCTGGATGATCGCGTCACAACGCCAATGTTCAGCCGCGCGAGGTCCGGCTTGGCCTCGATCACGGCCTCACCCGTGGCGCGCACGGAGGGTGGGGCCGACGGCGACTGTGCGGTAGCGCAAAGAGGAACTAGCGCCAGCAAGAATTGCCATTTCATGCGTGAGCCCTCCCTATTCATGATGGCATGCGGGAGAGGTCCGGGCGGCGGGCGTCACCTCACCTATCCCTATCCCGAAAGAGATACTTGCGTTAACTGGCTGTTGCATTTTAAGATAACGGAATAGAGTTTTCCGAATCCTGCGGGAGAAAAGCATGATCTATTCGCGTTCGGCCGAGTATGCGATTCGAGCTTTTGTGCACCTGGCTCAGGTGCCCGATGGCAAGTTCGCCATGGTGAAGAATATCGCGGAGCAGGAGGACATCCCTGCGCATTTTCTGGCCAAAATCCTACAGCAGCTGGCCCGCAAAGGTCTGCTCCGATCGAGCAAGGGTCCCACGGGCGGATTTGCCCTGCGGGTCGATCCGAGCGAGATCCGGCTGCTGGATATCGTCGAAGCCCTGGATGGCCTGGCGCCCTACCAACAGTGCGCCAGCGGACTCTCCGAGTGCTCCGACGAAATGCCCTGTTCCATGCACGATAGCTGGGTGGCCCTGCGTTCGCGTATCATGGATTACTTAGGGCGGAATACGATCGCCGATCTGGCGAAGGCGCTGGAGATCAAGAAAAAGAACCTGGCCATGACCAAACAGCGCAAATCCAAGCGGGCGGTCACCGCCAAACGAGCGTAGGCTGGGTCGGTCCCAGCATTTTTCCACAATCTGATCCGGAGGAACGATGGGACACTCAGTCCTCGTCCCCATGGTGGTTGAACAAACTTCCAGGGGCGAACGCGCATACGACATCTATTCACGTCTGCTCAAAGAGAACATCATCTTTCTGGGGACGCCGATCGATGACCAGGTTGCCAACCTGATCATTGCCCAACTGTTGTTTCTGGAAGCCGAAGATCCTGAGAAGGACATTTCGATTTACATCAATTCGCCGGGCGGCTCCATCACGGCCGGTCTCGCGATTCTCGATACCATGGCTTTTATCCGGCCGGATATCGTAACCATCTGCGTCGGCCAGGCGGCTTCCATGGCCGCTGTTTTATTAGCGAAGGGCACGAAGGGAAAGCGCTTCAGCCTGCCCAATTCGCGCATCATGATTCACCAGCCATCGATGCAGGGCCTGGCTGGGCAGGCGGCCGATATCGACATCTACGCGCGGGAGATTCTGCGGATGCGCGAGATACTCAATACGATGCTGGCCGACGCCACCGGACAGCCGGTCGACCGCATCGCCAAAGACGTGGATCGCGACTACATCATGGAGCCGGAGAATGCCGTCGAATATGGCATGATCGACCGCGTCATCTCCAGCCGCGATCTGGCCCCGGTTGCCGTAAAGGGGTAAGCAGTTGCCGCATTCCGAGGGAGCAGCCCAATCCGAAGTAGCCACTCTGGCCGGCGGCTGCTTCTGGTGTCTGGAAGCGGTCTATCAGGAGATGGTGGGTGTCCGCTCGGTGGAATCTGGGTACATGGGCGGGCACCTGGCCAACCCCACCTACGAAGCCGTGTGCCGCGGCACCACCGGGCATGCCGAAGCGGTGCAAGTTACGTTCGATCCGGAAATCACCGCATACCGCGATATCCTCAACGTATTCTTCGCCATCCATGACCCCACCACTCGTGACCGCCAAGGCAACGATGTCGGCACGCAGTACCGCTCCGCAATTTTCTACCGCGATGACCGCCAGCGCGCGATCGCCGAGGAGACGATCCGCGAATTGAATGCCGAACACATCTGGCCAGATCCGATCGTGACTGAGGTCGAGCCGGCTTCCACGTTTTACAAGGCCGAGGATTACCATCAGGAGTATTTCCGCAACAATCCACGGCAGCCCTATTGCGCCTATGTGGTGGCGCCGAAGGTCCAGAAGTTCCGCCAGAAATTCGCGGCGAAGCTGCGTGCCGGCGGGTAGGTCTAGCGGGTGCCGGGCGCAAGCCTGCTGCGCGTCCGTGGCCAAGCGACGGCCACTACTAACCTTGGTTTGTTGCCTTGAAAGCTAACTCGGTTCCGTGGTAATTTTCGTGCCGGGAGTTTTGCTAATGGAGCTGACGAGTCCGGAAGTGATCGCCCAGTTATTGTCGGAACACCGAGCGACGCGGAGGAGCCGCCCCATGGCGACGCCGGTCAAGGTGGTACAGCGAGTAGTCAAGCGGCGATGTCAATGTGGGGTCTGCCTGTTTTGCATGGAAAACGCCCGGTGGGATCGGATCTTTAAGGAAAAGTTCGCCGATCCGGATTACTACAAAGGCGTGCCTGTCCGTTTCTCTTCACCCCTGCGTTAGTCGAGTGCGGCAGACCGGGTAGTCCGCCAGTCGACGCACGTAAATCTGCTACCATCAGCGCATGCCGCGCCTCGGCGTGTGCCTGTTAGCGCTGGTCTGGGGCGGCCCTGTGGGCGCGCAGACCGCGGAGATGGTACACACCGCATCCCTGGGCTTTCATTCTCAAAGAGATAAGCTCCCGCTCACCCCGGAGCAGCGCCGCGAAGCGGACCGGCTCGACCAGGAAGCTCAGAGCGAACTGCACGCCGGCCAGCTCGGCGAGGCGTTGCGGCGTTATGCGCACGCGGCTGCCGTCTTGCGCGACGCTCCCTGGACGCCGGATCTCGAATTCGCCGCGTCGCTCGAAGGCCGCATCGACCACGTGATGCTCGAGCCGGCGCAGGTCGCAACTTTGGCGCTCACTGCGCTCTACCCCAGCAATGGAAAGTCGGCTGTGTCCGTGTATCTAGTTCCAGCGGCCAAGGAAGGCCGGGCCGAGCAGGAGCTTGCCAGCCGCGCGGAGGTGGAGTCAACCCGCCTGCCGTTCACGGTTCGGGCCACGATTCCCGAAACGGCTCCCGGGACATACTACTTGGAACTGCGCCTGGTTTTGCCCGACGGACCTACCCCCCAGGAACTCCGCCGCTTCTACCGGAAAACATTTCCCGTGCACGTCGAGCGGCTCGCGGATGAGGCACGGCGCCTGCGGCAACGACTCGCAAAAACCCAGCATGACGATTCGCCCGCACTCGCAACTGCGGAATACACGCTCGAGTTCTACGGCCGGACCGATCACGGCCAGGTGGGCGTTCGGCGTTTTAGCCAGTACCCATTCCGGGACCAGTTCACGGCAGCCAACGCCATCCTGGACGCGCGGGACGCCGGCCAGGACCCGTTCGCGGGGAACCACGGCGACTTCCGCCGTGCCTACCGTTCTGGGGTGGACGGGACTCTGCAACCCTACCGCATCTTCATTCCCGACCGTTCCGACGGCTCGCCCGCGCCGCTGGTCGTCGCGCTGCATGGCGCAGGCGGCGACGAGAATGACTTCTTCGACGATCTGCCCCAATCCCCGCTCCAGCTCGAAGCCCAGCGTCATGGTTTCTTCGTAGTGTGTCCCAAGGGGCGCGGCTCGCAGTCGGGGTATCGCGGTGAGGCCAGCCAGGATGTGTTCGACGTTTTAGCGGAGGTGCGCCGCGAATACCGCATCGATGCCAGCCGCATTTATCTCATGGGCCACTCCATGGGCGCCTATGCCACGTGGAGGCTGGCGATGGAGCAGCCGGATCTGTTCGCAGCCTTGGGCCCGATTTCCGGCGGCGGCGATCCCAAAGAGATCGCCAGGATCGGCCAGATCCCCGAGTACATCGTGCATGGCGCCGCCGATCAGACAGTGCCGGTGGCACAATCACGCGCGATGGCGGAAGCCGCGCGTAAGGCCGGCGCCGAGGTTGTCTATGTGGAAGTGCCCGATGCAGGCCACCAGGACGCAATGATCGGCCAAATCGGACCGATGCTCGATTTCTTTGCGCGGCACGCGAAGGGGTGGTGATTCACCGCCGAGACGCCGAGCCGCAGAGAAAAGCTAAGGATGGCAGGCCGCTGCGCGTAGGAAGGATCCCGACCTTGGACGAAGCCCTGTCTCGCGCGCCTCGCAATCTTGCTTTCTCCACGTGTTTGTGGGGCAGACGATCGCCTTTCGTCGTCTGCCGGGTTCGCAGGCCACAAAAAAGCGATGGCCGGCGCCACTGGCGCTTCCGAGTATGACGAGCGCGGTTCTTTCGCTGAGCAGCGTTTGTAGGGCAGATGGCCGCCTTCTGCCGTCTGCCATAGTCTGCGACTAATGCGTCATCGCGTACACCACATAATTCACGCCGATGCGAATACCCAGCGCCGAGTATTTTTCCGGGTACGCCGGGTCATCGGCGAATTCCCACGAATCGCCGATGTCCGATTCGAAGGCGATCGCCACCACCACCCGGCCTTTGTCGTCGTAAATGCCGCGCCAGCGCGCCGGGCAGTTGAAGCACTTCTCCGTGCTCCCCGTGCCGATCGAGCGGGCGCCCGGCACTTGATAGCGATCGCTCAGATCATACACGGCGTGGAAGATCGCATCGGTGTTCTCCAGATCGACGATGGGCCGGTCGGGAAAGACGCGCTTCATGCTGTGCTCGAACGTCTGCCACTCGTATTCGCTCCAGAAGTCGTCGCACATGAAGAAGCCGCCGCGCAGCAGGTACTCGCGAAACGATTTCGCCTGCGCGTCGGTCAAATTCCACTGGCCCACCTGCACCGCGTAGAGCCACGGCCAATCGTACTGGTCGCTGTCGTCCAAATTGACAGGCTGCTCTGCTGAGCGCACATGGATGCGAGTCAAGCGGCGCATAGCGAGGTTGAAGTGCCGGTCGGCGCGCGGATAATCTTGCGTCCATGCGCTGAGGCCTTGGCGCCAGTCAGAGACGCCACCACCAAAAAACCGCGTGTAGCGCGCGCCGGGAGCCGGCGAATACATCAACCGCGCAAACGCCCATTCGGTTTTCTCCTGGTAATCGGCCGGCAAAGGAAAGTCGTTGTATTCTACGCCGGGGTACTCACGAAACGGATGTTGGAACGCGTACAGCGCTCCCATGCAGGCAATGCCGCTCGATACCATCGCGAAGATTTTGCCGAACGACACGTGGGTTCACTCCACCGGCGGCCCGATAATGGCTCCATTACATCACATCAGGAAATCGAAATCGCAACCGAGGTTCGCCTGAGTCACGTGGTCCAGAAACAGCCGGCCATAGCCTCGCTGATAGTGCGGCGGTGGGGGAGTGAACCGGCTCAGCCGCCGTTCGATCTCGGACTGCGAAACCGCCAGCTCGATCTTGCGCGCCCCAACATCCAGCACGATTTCATCGCCGGTTTGGACAATGGCCAGCGGACCGCCGATCGCGGATTCCGGCGCGACGTGCAGCACCACCGTGCCATAAGAGACTCCGCTCATCCGCGCGTCCGAGATCCGCACCATGTCGCTGACTCCGTCCTGGAGCAGCTTCCTCGGCATCGGGATGTGTCCCCACTCCGGAAAACCGGGCGCTCCCTTGGGTCCGCAATTGCGCATGACCAAAACCGTGTTGCGGTCGACCGCGAGATCATCCCGATCGATCTGCGCGAACATCTCTTCGCGATTTTCGAACACGTAGGCCGGTCCGCGATGAGTCAACAATTCAGCCGACGCCGCAGTCTGCTTGATCACGGCGCCATCGGGCGCCAGGTTGCCATAGAGCACGGCGATCCCGCCCTCCGCGTATAACGGCTGATCGCGGCGGCGAATGATCGCGTCGTTGAGCGAGCGGCCGCTGGCCAGATTTTCGCCGATTGTTTTTCCGTTCACCGTGACACAGTCGTGGTGAAGCAGGTCGCCGATGCGGTTCATCACGGCGGGAAGGCCGCCGGCATGGAAGAAATCCTCCATCAGGTACTCACCGGAAGGCTTTACGTTCGCGATGCAGGCTGTGCGCCGTGAGATGCGGTCGAAATCGTCGAGCGTGAGCCGAATGCCTAGCCGCCCGGCCATCGCGATCAGATGGATCACGGCATTGGTCGAGCCCCCCAGCGCCATTAACACGGTGATGGCGTTTTCGAAGGCGGCGTGGGTCATGATGCGCGAAGGGATGCGCCCCGGCTCGATCATCTCGACCGCCATGCGCCCGCTCAATTCGGCCATGGCCAGCCGCCGCGAATCGGGCGCCGGAATATTGGCACAGCCCGGCAGTGTCATGCCGAGCGCCTCCGCAAGACTCGTCATGGTGGAAGCCGTGCCCATCACCGTGCAGTGGCCCGCGGTGCGCGCAATGCAGCCCTCCACTTCGCACCATTCTTCCTCGGTCATGCGGCCGGTGCGAAACAGGTCGAACAGCTTGCGCCCGTCCGTTCCAGATCCCAGGCGCTGGCCGCGCCACTGGCCCGCCAGCATCGGACCTCCCGGCACCACGATGGCCGGAATATCCACGCTGGCTGCGCCCATCAGTTGCGCGGGCGTGGTCTTGTCACACCCGCACAGCAGCACAACCGCATCCATCGGATTGGCGCGGATCGATTCCTCCACATCCATGGCCATGAGATTGCGAAACATCATGGTGGTGGGCAGCATGAACATCTCACCCAGCGAGATGGTGGGAAACTCGAGTGGAACCCCTCCCGCCGCCAGCACGCCGCGTTTCACGGCAGCCGCAACTTCACGCAGGTGGGCATTGCAATTGTTGAGTTCGCTCCAGGAGTTGCAGATGCCGACGACGGGTTTGCCCTCGAAGATATCGGCGGGGAACCCTTCGGACCGCAGCCAGGCCCGGCGCGAAAAACCGTGGTAGCCGGGGCTTTGAAACCATGTACTGCTTCGTTGATTTTTCATGAAGAGAACGAGCATAACCGATCCAGCCCAGGCGGCGGGGAGGGGTCGGCCTCATAAGCGTTAACGTAAGCCACGCCGGCAGTCTCGGTGAACAGTCAAGCGTGGGCTTTTGGCGTAAGTTGGTCGCTTGCCTTCCTGGTGGCTGGACTCTTATGATCGCTGCGGTATTGGCCCGGAGGCCGTCCAAACTCACGCTTGAATGCGCGATTGAAGGCCGCCTCCGATTCGTATCCGACATCTGCCGCGATTTCCGCGACGCCGCGCGATGTCTTCTCGAGCGACCGCGCGGCCAATTGAAGCCTCCAGCGAGTCAAATACGTCATGGGTGGCTCGGAGAGATATCGGGTAAAGCGCTCCACCAGAGCGGACCGTGAAATGCCCACCTTGTCCGCGAGATCCGCGATCGTCCACGGATGGGCAACACGGCCATGCAGTAATCCGAGACTCTTCCCCACGATGGGATCGCGCGCTCCCGCGAGCCACCCCATTTGTTGTTCGGGCAAGCCGGCAACGTACCGCCGCAGAGTGTCGACGAACAGGGCTTCCGAGAGTTTGGCCAGCATGGCTTCGCTGCCGACCCGTCCTGAAGCGGCCTCTTCCACCAGGTGCAGAATGGAGTTCTCGAGCCAGTGGCCGGAACGATCCGTCCGGATGTTGACCTTAAAAACGGGGGGCAGTCCGTCCAGTATCGGCCGGCTCAAGTAGGGGTCGCAAGTCATGTAACCACACACGAACCGCGAAGTATCACCGCCGCCGCCCGCGTGCAACGGGCTCAAGTCTCGCGCCTTGATCTTGGCAGAAATTCCGTAGTTCGGGAATGGCGCCGTTGCGCCTCTGACGCTCGTCATGTGGTGCAGATGCCCATGGGGAAAAATGACGACGTCACCGGGCTTGAGCTCGATGGATGGGCCATCCACCAGCTGTACGAGTGCTTCGCCGTCGATGACGAAATGGTACAGCACCAGGTGAGCCGCTCCCGGGGCGAGCCCGGCTGCGATCACGTTGGTTGGCGGCGTCGAGAAACCCCATGGAGCCGAGAATTCAGCGCTGAAGAACACAGCGCCGGTCAGCTTGACACCGCTCAGAATCTCGGAGAATGCATCCATTCGGACCCTTGGACTTGCTGCAAAGTTCCCTGGTCTCCAGGCAAAGCAATCTACTTCCCTTAGCCGTCCGAGCAAGTTATGGCGACGCTCGGGCATGGCCGTTGCGCCAGGCTCACTGCACAATTGTAGACCTGAAGAGGGAACCCGGCAAATTACTGGCGGGTGAGTAGATCACAGAAAGGATGCTGTTATGAATGCAAACAAAGCGTTGTGGGAGAAGGGCGATTTCACCGAGATCGCCGCCTTCATGCGTCAGTCTGGGGAAGCAGTAGCTAAATCGCTCGAGGTCACGCCCCCGGTGCGGGTCTTGGACCTGGGCTGCGGCGATGGCACTACCGCGATTCCGCTAGCCAAGTTGGGGGCTGAGGTTCTTGGAATCGACATCGCCAGTAACCTCGTGGACGCCGGGAACAAACGAGCGACAGAGGCGGGTCTCAAGCGGGTGAAGTTCCAGGAGGGAGATGCGTGCAAGCTGCACGGGGTCGACGACGATTCGTTCGATCTGACCCTCTCGGTATTCGGCGCCATGTTCGCTCCTAAGCCCTTCGACGTGGCCAGGGAGATGGTGCGGGTGACAAAACCCGGTGGCCGCATTGTGATGGGCAACTGGATTCCCAATGATCCGACTTTCGTCGCGCAGTTGCTGAAGATCAGTTCCGCGTTTACGCCTCCACCGCCGGAAGGCTTCATCAGCCCCATGACTTGGGGCGCGGAAGCGAATATCGTCGAGCGTTTTGGCCAGGCCGGTGTGCCCAAGGAGAACATATCCATGGTCAGGGACACGTACCATTTCGTTTCGCCTGACAAGAAACCGGAGCACGTCATCGGATCGTTCCGGCGATTTTATGGCCCGACGATGAACGCTTTCGAAGCGGCGGAGAACAACGGGAAGGAAGAGGAACTCCACAACCAACTTCTGGAACTCGCCAAAACCCAGAACAAAGATACCAACGGCGGCACTTTCATCCCTGCGACCTTCCTGCGCGTAACGGTTCGCGTTTGAGGAACCAGCAGAGTCTAAAAGCAACACGAGGAGATTTCTACCAATGAGATGGCAACCTGACCCAACGTTCTACCCCTCGCCCGAGATGGCGATGGAAGCGCCGGCCGAGAAGCTGGCATATGTGGCAATGTTGAACCCCACGCTGAAAAGCGGTCCCGATGCGATGGGCGTTATCGACGTCGACGCAGGATCGAAATCCTACGGCAAGATGGTCGGCCGCGTGGATATGCCCAATGTGGGCGACGAACTGCACCACTTCGGCTGGAATGCCTGCAGTTCCTGTCTGTGCCCCTATTCGCCGCATCCCCACATGGAGCGCCGCTACCTGGTGGTGCCGGGCCTGCGGTCGTCGCGGATTCACATTCTGGACACGAAGACCGATCCGAGGAGTCCGAAGCTGGTGAAAGTGATTGAACCGGAGACAGTCATGAACCGGACCGGGTACAGCCGTCCTCACACCGTCCACTGCGGGCCGGAAGGCATTTACATGAATGCCATGGGCTCACCGGATGGAGAAGGGCCGGGCGGCGTATTCGTTCTGGATGCCGAGACCTTCGACGTGCGCGGGCGCTGGGAGATGGACCGGGGCCCTCAGTACCTGGCATACGATTTCGCCTGGCATCTGGGCTACGATTCCATGCTCACCAGCGAATGGGGCACGCCGAAGATGTTCGAAGAAGGGCTGAAGCCGGAGCTGCTGCTGGGCGGAAAGTATGGCCACCAGATTCATGTCTGGGATTTGCAGAAGCGCATGCACAAGCAAGTTCTGGATCTTGGCGCCGAACAGCAACTCGTGTTCGAGCTCCGGCCGGCGAGAAATCCAACCAAGCCGTACGGCTTCGTTGGCGTAGTGGTCTCGCTGAAGGATCTATCGTCGTCGATCTGGCTCTGGTACAGGGACGGGCGCGGAGAGAACGCCGAGTGGAAGGTCCGGAAAGCGATCGAGATTCCGGCAGAGCCGGCCGATCCGGAGCTGCTACCCCCCATGCTGAAAGGCTTTGGGGCGGTCCCGCCGTTCGTCACCGACATCAATCTTTCGCTCGACGACCGGTACCTCTACGTCTCGTGCTGGGGCTCCGGCGAGTTCCGACAGTACGACGTGAGCGATCCGCTCAACCCGAAGTTGAACAGCATGATTGCGATGGGAGGCATCGTGCGGCGCGCGTCGCATCCTTCGAACCCGGGCGTGCCTCTGAATGGCGGTCCGCAGATGGTTGAGCTAAGCCGCGACGGCCGGCGCGTGTACGTGACCAATTCCCTTTACGCCGCGGTCGATGATCAGATCTACCCGGACGGCATACAGGGCTGGATGACGAAGATCGATGTGGATCCGGCCACCGGCGAGATGCGCGTCGATCCGCGGTTCTTTCCGCAATTTGACGGCATGCGGCCACACCAGACCCGGCTGGAGGGCGGCGACGCTTCCTCCGACTCGTACTGCTACGCATAAGGAGCCACGACCCATGGAAACTACATTTGCTTCATTGCTTACGCTGGCGGGATTGGGGGCCTTTCATGGCCTCAATCCCGGGATGGGTTGGCTCTTTGCCGTGGCGCTCGGGATGCAAGAAGGCAAACGGAGCGCTGTGTGGCGGGCGCTGCTTCCGCTGACTCTCGGACACGGACTAGCGATTGCCGCAGCCATCGGAGTCGCCATGATTGCGGGCATCGCGTTGTCGCCCGCCATGCTGCGATGGCCCGTCGCGATCCTCCTCGCGGGCCTTGGCATCCTGCAGTTGTACCGTCACCTGCATCCGCGTTGGGCGGCCATGCGGGTGGGCATGGGCGGCCTGACTCTCTGGTCTTTTCTGATGGCGTCCGCACACGGTGCGGGCCTGATGGTGCTGCCGGTGTTTCTATCGATGACAGTGGCGGCCGAAGGTCCGTCTTGCCATGCGCGCGGAGCTTCGACGCAGGCCCTTGCCGGGGCAATGGCCACCCTGGTGCATGGCGCAGGATACCTGGCCGTGACCGCTCTCGCCGCATGGGTGGTCGTGGACCGCTTCGGACTGGGGCTCTTGCGGAAGGCCTGGATCAATTTGGATGTGATCTGGGCGGGGGTGCTGATTCTCACTGGTTGCTTGACTCTGTTTGTTTGAGACTGCCATGAAAGAACCGGGAGATCTCGCCCGCAGCATCAGTGAATTCACGATTCCGGACGGAACCGGCGACCGGTTTTCCGGATATGCGGTATTCGGACTTCCATTCTCCTCGGGACACATTCTGGCACTACGGCGCTTCGAATCGTCGTCCGTCGGGGCAGCATATACATCGGTGTGGCACCGCAACCCGAAGGGTCGCTGGACCTTTCACCAAAACGTGCCGCCTGACCAGTCCTGCCCCCGCTACTTCGGCGCGGCCATCAGTGAGAATACGACCGAGCCGATCCGCATCGAATGGACGGACAGACGCCGGTTTTGCGTCACGGTTGACGCTCCGGGCGAGATCGTCTGGGACGTATGTCTCGCGCCGACGCCTGCCACCAGGATGATCAACGCGGCCGCGAGCGCCTTGCCTGCCTCGTGGTGGCGGAGGCGGTCTTTGCTTTCCACCATGGAGACCGCTGCACGATGGATGCTCGGGACCGGCCGGATGAACCTGACCGGCTGTACTCCGAATGGCCAATTGTTCACCGCGGCTCCGCGATTGATCTGGTCGATCGCGCAGAGCCGGGCGACCATACGAGGGGTAGACGCGGGCACGCCGGCGCCGCTTCCGAAACAAGCGACGCTGGGCGACTTCTATGTACCGCAGCGCGGAATCTTCGCCGTTCTCACTTCAGTCTTGGAAGGTCAGTGGAACGGAGCAACCGCTGGCGCCGAGCCGCAACATGGACCACGCAGGTAGCCACATTATCGGGGGTCAGCCCCGCAGGCGCAGCACGAACCAGATCATGCCGAATGCCAGCAGCGCGCAAGCCGATACCTGCACCGGCCGCAGCGCCTGCAGCAGCCGGCTGATGCGCGAAAACGCGAACGCCAGCACTGCAATCGCCACCACCTCCGCCAGCGCCGCGCCCGCCAGCACGGATCCAGCGTGGTAATTGGTGGTCTCGAGGAACAAGTGGAAATACAATCCGTGGAAAGCGCCCAGGACGCCTGCGATCAACCAGCGCGCGCCGGCCTGCGGCAACAGCAGAATCTCAACGGCCAAATACGCCACCGTGAGCGCCGCGGCCGCCTCCACAAATCGTGGGGCCGGCTGCCAGAAGGTCTTTGCGAGCAGCAATGCCGTGCCTGCCTGGCCTACCAGAAACATGCCAGCCAAGGCGCACAGCTCCTTGCGGCTTCGTCCGGCTAACACCAACGCCGCCAGGAACAGGATCTGCACGAGCCCTCCCCATGCGCGTACAAAACCGGCGCCGGTTTGCGTCACGGCAGTCTCGAGCGGAGTCGGCGGGCGAAAGCGGAGCGTGGCGCGCGAGAACGAAAGGTCGAAGATTGCCTGGTCCTGCTTGCCACCCATTTCCGCGTGCAGCAGGTGCACATGATTGGGCACCGTGATCGAGTGGAACGCGCACTGCACGTCGATCGAATCAGGCGGCGCTGCGAATTCGTATTCGGCCGTGCAGGAATACGTCCCGTTGGCGGTGCCGTCGCTCACGCAGCCTTTCGAGAGCAGCCGGGCCTCATGCCCGCCGCTCGAAAAGTGAATGTTCTCGAAGATCGAGCGGTTGGGATCTTTGATGTGGGCCACTTCATACTGGGGCATGCGCAGCTCGTAATGCGCGCGCCGCCCCTCGACGCTCAGATCGCCCGAGCTCATGCTCAACACGTGCGCCGAGATTGGCAGCGCCGCAAACGCCAGCCAAACGCCGCGGATCATGACTGCAGCGTGCCGGCCGGTGTGGTGACGTTCCGAAAGTGCCGGCGCGACCGGCGCAGGTGCAGAAAAATGATCCGCGCCAGTGCCAGTACGGGAATGGAAAGGAATGTACCTGCAATGCCCCCGAGTTCGCCCCCCGCGAACACACCAAATAGTACGAGCAACGGGTGCAGCTCCACTCCCTGGCCCATAAAATAAGGCGAGAGAACGTAATCCTGAAAGATCCGGTACGCCAGCAGAAATATCAGAATCGCCGCCACGGGCCCACCTGAAACGCCGGCCACAATCAGAATCACAATGCCAGCCGTCAGCGGACCGAGCAAAGGAATGAACTCCAACAGCGCCGCCAATGCCGCCAGCAGGATCGTGTACGAGAGCCCCACAATCGCGAAAAAGATGCTGTAGGCCGTAAACGTGGCGAGCGAAAGCAACACCAGTGCCCGGATGTAGCGGGACAGCAGCAGGTGCGCCTCAGTAAGCAGCTCATCCATCAGAGCGCGGTGCTGGCCTTGCGGAATCATCTCGAGCAGTTGATCGCGGAGCAGATGCCCGTCCTTCAGAAAGAAAAAAGCCACGATGGGGATGATCACCACATAGATCAAGTCGCCCGCTACCGTGAGTGCCTTCAGACCGGCGCGGGACAGCGCTGCGAGGATGTCGCTCGAGCGGGCTCCGATTTCCGTCCTGGCCTTGTCCAGGATCTGATCTTTCAGCGATGTGGGCGCAGCGGTGGCTTGGCGCGGCTTCTCCCAACTTGCCAGCATCTGCGGGAGCTTCTGCGAGAGATTGTTGGCCTGCTCCACTACGCGCGTTCCGATCTGAATTCCGACCAGAGTCAAAACGGCAACCAGAATCACATAGGTCAGGCCGAGGGCGGGCGTGCGCGTGCGGCTGCTCGGCAGCACGCGATCGAGGAAATCGACCAGTGGCGAGAGCAGATGCGCAAACAAAAGCGCCAGGATAAATACGAAAAGCGTGGTGCGAACTACATAGACCAGCCACAGGGCCAGAACCACCAGCACGATGGTCCATGCGTAGCGCGCGGCGCGGCGGTCCAGTCCCAGCATTGCTGAGCCAATTCTACCGTGGGACGGTCGTCTCGGGCAGCTTCTCGATGCGCACGCGCGCGATGCGATTGCGTTCCATCGCTTGCACGGTGTAGCGCCGGCCTTGGTATTCTACCGATTCACCTTCGTGCGGAATCTCACCCAGCCGGTACAAGAGAAAACCGGCGAGCGTCTCAAACCCGGCGTCCGGAGGGATTTCGACGCCCAGTTCCGATTCGAGATCTCGAATACGCGTGGCGCCGTCTAATTCCACTTCGTCGGCTTCCTGAATGCGTGGACCCGACTTTTCGACGTGCTCGTCTTCGATGGTGCCCACCACCTGCCGAACGACGTCCTTTACCGTCAGCATGCCCGTGATGGTGCCGAACTCGTCCACAACCAGCGCCATATGCGATCGGCCTTGGCGGAACTCTTCGAGCATTTGCGACAGCGGTTTGGTCTCCGGCACTACCATGTGTTTGCGTAAGAGGCGGCCCACACGGAACGAGTGGCTGGGGCGGCCGGTACGAATGGCTTCGCGGCGCTCCAGCCAGACCGGCAGCAGGTCTTTGTAATGCAGAATCCCCACGATTTTCTCAGGCGTGCCCTCATACACCGGGATGCGCGTGTGGCGGTGCTCCAGCATGGTCTGCAACACCTGGTCGAGCGTGGCGTCCGATGGAATCGAAATCACGTCATTGCGCGGCACCATCACTTCGCGCACGGAAATGTGACTCAAATCCAGCACGCGATGAATCATGTCCTCCTCGGCTTCCGGCAGAATGCCCAAGCCGCGGCTCGAGGTGACGATCAGTTTCAACTCCTCTGCCGAATGGCCGCCGGCATGGCGTATGGACTTCACCTTCAACGCACGCGTGATGGCATCGGCGGACCGTTCGATGGTGATCACAAACGCTATCGACACCCGGTAGAAAACCAGCAGCGCAGGCGCCACCAGAACCGCCAGCCGATCGGCGGTGGCGATCGCCATGTTCTTCGGCACCACTTCGCCCAACACCACGTGGAAGTAGCTGATGATCAGGAAAGCTGTCACCAGGCACAGAGCGTGCAGCAAGGCAGCGCCCAGGTGCACTCCCAGCGGTTCGAGTAGCGAAGAAAAGATCTGATATAGAGTGTCTTCACCGGCCCATCCCAGGCCCAGGCTCGCCAGTGTGACGCCCACCTGTGTAACCGAGAGCAGGCGCCCCGGATTGGCCAGCAGGCTGAGCGCGGCCTGCGCGCCAGCTTGGCCTTCCGCCGCCAGTTGGCGCAGCCGCGATTGCCGCACCGACACCAGCGAGACTTCGGCCGCCGCGAACAGGCCGTTGATCACAATCAGAAGAACGACGACGAGCAGGCGTAGAAGAGTGTAGGTCACGGCGGCCGGTCCTAACAGAGTACAAAAGCACCACTGCCCGCGTTACAGAGCCGCGACCAGAGGGAGCGGTTGTCGAGTGTGTCGAGATGCCCGATACCTTCCATCAGTGGCTGCCTTCGTTCAGTATCGCCGCCAGCCGCACACCTGCCTTGGCGATTTGATCGCGCACGATGGGTTCCGCAACGGACTGATAGGTTTCGCCAAGCCGAATGGGCCTACCGCCGGAAGCGAGTGGCAAGGACCCATAAACATAATTCTGGGCCACGCGCCAGGACTCGCCTGCCCACTCCTCGACCGAGCCTTGCGACCACTTTATCGCGCGCTCCGGCGTGATTGACGCTCGAATCGCGGAGAGCAATTGGTCTTCCGCAGGCATGTGGTCCAGCAGCCCGTAGTCCCATACGGCGTGCAGGTTTGTGCGTGCCCCGTGGAACACCACCGCAACCTCGTTCCCTCCTTTGTCATGATTGTTGGCGCAGTGAAGCGGCTGGTGCAGGTCGCCGACGAAATGAACTAGAAACAGCAGCGCCTCGCGGCGTTGTTGAGGGCTGACGCCCGGATCTCTCCACTCTCGCCGGAATTCCGCAATCTTGGAGAGGATGCACCCTCCCGCCGGGCAGTCGCGTTTCCAGTCGAGCCCGCTACTACCGATCGGGATATCGATGTAGTGCCACGGCTCCGTCTCTTTGCGCGAGATGCGCACATCATCGGCCCAACTCGCAAGCGCAGCCAGCGATTCGCCAGGCGCCAGCACGCGGCCGATCTCCATGCGCGTCGCGGGCGCGAGCATTCCATCGGCAATCCGAACTACCAGCCGGTGCCCCTCGACTCCCCAACCAAACAGTAGCCGGGCGCTCAGAACTGAGACCAGCACCGCCGCTCTGCGCATTAGAGAAGAGCGTAGCATGCGGTAACCAGCGTTACTGGCCGCTCACGCCGGTTCCGCATCGAGCACCTCGCGCACCTTCGACAACAGCGCGTCCGGCGTGAACGGCTTGTGCAAAAAAGGCTTCGCTGGATCGGCGCCGGCGCCATTCAGCGCAATGTCCCGGTAGCCCGACATGTACAGGATTTTGACTCCCGGCGCACGCAGGTTCAGCTCTTGTCCCAGAACCAGTCCATCCATCTGAGGCATCACTACGTCTGCGAGCACGATGTCGATCTTGTGGCCGTTCTTCTCGTACGACGCCAGCGCTGAAATTCCGTTTCCGGCTTCCAGCACTTCGTAACCATTGGAACGAAGCACCGCCGAAACCACCTTGCGTACGCCCTCTTCGTCATCCACCACCAGCACGGTTTCCGAACCCTTCGGCGAAGGCGAGCGCGGGCGCGCCTCCACCGTTTGTCTCGCCACCGGCAGGTAGATTTCGAAAATGGTTCCCGTGCCCGGTTGGCTATAAACCGAGATCTGCCCCTCGCATTGCTTTACCACGCCATACACCGTGGCCAGCCCCAGCCCGCTGCCTTTCCCCGGATCTTTGGTGGTGAAGAATGGCTCGAAGAGGCGCGAACGGGTTTCCGCGCTCATCCCCACGCCCGTGTCGCTCACTCCGAGCATGACATACGATCCCGGCGGCACGCCCAGGTTTTCGCTGCCCGCCTGTTCGATCTCGACGTTGTCGGTTTCGATTACCAGCTTTCCGCCTTCCGGCATCGCATCGCGCGAATTGGAAGCAAGGTTGACGATCACCTGCTCGATTTGCGCCGGGTCGGCCTGCACTCGGCCCACCCCCGAACCGGGCAGCAGAATCAACTCCACGCTCTGTCCCAACAGGCGGCGCAACATCGGTTCCATGCCGGTGATGACGGCATTGAGATCGAGAGGCCGGGGTTGCACGCCCGGTCCGCGGCTGAAGGCCAGCAGATGCCGCGTCAAAGTGGCGGCTCGCTCGCCGGCGTAGATGATCTCATCCGCAAACCGCCGTAAGGGGCTGCTGACCGGCGTTTCCCCGCGCAACAGTTCGGCATATCCAGAAATCACGGTGAGGACGTTGTTGAAGTCGCCCGCAATTCCGCCTGCCAGGCGGCCCACCGCGTCCATTTTTTCCGTGTGAGCCGCCTGTTCTTCGAGCTGGCGGCGTTTACTGACGTCGCGAAATACCAAAATCGCGCCGCGCAGCCGCCCCGCCGCGTCGCGCACCGGAGCCGCGCCCTGTTCAATCGGCAGCTCGGTCCCGCTGCGGGAAACCAATATTTGGTTTTCGTGCACCGAAACGACCACGCTCTCGCGCAGAACGCGCGTCAGCGGGCTCTCGATGGTCTCGTGGCTTTTCTGGTCGACGAGGCGGAGCACCTCGCCGGCAGCCTTACCGCGCGCTTCTTCAGCCGGCCAGCCTGTCAGGCTTTCGGCTGCAGGATTCAGAAACGTGATGCGGCCCGCCCGGTCCGTAACCACCACTCCGTCTCCGATGCCGGATAGTGTCGCCACGAGCAGCCGATGGTTATCGCGCCACCGCGAGGTCATCCCTGTGATCCCCAGCGCAATCACCACGAACGCCACGATCCCCGTCACCGCACTGCTGAGCGGCTGGCTCGTCCAATCGGGACGCAGGAAGAAATACACGATGCAAACGGCGGACGAACCCGTGGCTAACAAGCCGCCCCCGAGCCCGTGATACCAGGCGCTCAGCCAGACCGCGGCCAGGAACGGCAACGACAAATCTTGTGCCAGATAAGGACGCAACAACAGGGAAACAAATAGTGCGGCGGCCGTCAGGAAAAGGGCGAAGACGCTGCTGTACAACGGAGAGCGTTTCAGGGGATTCATCGCGGCCCGGCCCGGCTACAGAATACTACACGCTTTCGTGTGGGCGGGTACGGTTCCGTACAACGCTGGGGCGCCGGGCGGGCGCGTCTTCCAGCGCCGGTGGACCCAAAGCCATTGGTCGGGATGCGCGCGGATTTCCGCCTCCAACTGGCTGTGAATGGCCTGCGTATCGCGAGTCGCGTCTCCCGTCATCGGAATCGGCGGACGGAAGCGCAGCACGTAGCGCTGCTCTTCATCGGACCACAGCGCGTAACCCGGAATCACCGCCGCGCCACTGTGATGGGCCAGCTTGGCGAAGCTGCTGGCCGCCGCCGCCGGGAGCCCGAAGAAGTCAACAAAAACCGCTGCCTCGACTGCCGTGTTCTGGTCAACCAGAATGCCGACGGCTTCATTGGCCGCGAGCGCCTTCAAGATCGAGCGCGCAAAATCCTTCTTGCCCAGGATGCGGTTGCCCGTGAGAGTGCGCCGCCGTTCCACCAGCGCGTCGATCGAAGGATTGTCGAGCGGCCGGACCACGACGTTCATCGGGGAGGCGAGCAGCGCATGGGCATACGCGCTCAGCTCCCAGTTACCGAGATGCGCAGTAGCGAAGAGGACACCGCGGCCGGCGCGCAAAGCGTTTTCAAAGTGCTCGTAGCCTTCCGCGCGGATCCACCGGTCGACGTTCTGGCGGCGAATCGAGGGAAACTTGGCGAAGGTGACGAGGAGGCGGGCGATGGATCGAAATACTCCATCGATGATGGCGCGGCGCTGGGCGGTTCCGAGCTCCGGCATCGCCAGAGCGAGGTTGCGTTCGCCCACGCGCCGCAAGCGGGGAACAAAAATGTCGAGCAGCCGCGTATAGCCGCGCGCGAGAGGCCGGGCCAGTGAATGCGGCAGCCATTCCAGCGACTTCAGGGCAGCCAGAGCCGCGAGGTATTCGAGAGCATTCCGAATTCCGGAGCGGCGGCGCAGATCGTGAACTTCGTCCACTCTTCGGACCATTGTCCCATTGGCTGGAGTTTCGTACGTAACACTAAGCAGAGACGCGTACACGGCCTCAGCGATCCTTGACTCTAAAAGGCTCAGATGTAATGATTATAGCTGTACTGATTACAGTTGCGAAGGGAATATAAATGAAGGTCGAGGTATACGTTCCTAAGGTTGAAAAGGGGATAATTATGCCAAACCGAAGTCCAACCGTTTACACCAGAAAAATAGCGGCGGGGGAGCTTAGGCGCATTGCGGAGCAAATAAAGCCCGGAACGATGGCCAAGCGTGGACGCGACGGTGAAAGTGTAGTCCTTCCGGTTGGGTCCATCGGAAAATTCAAACAGATGGTGAAGGCGCGTGGCCTTCAGACGGTATGTTTCAGAGGTCAATCCGAAACGGAGGCAAGGGTTTGGGTTATCGCCGGTTAGTTTCTCGGCGGCGACTGCTCGCCAAGTAGTTAACAGAAACGCCGCCAACATGCTCGTTCTCTTCGACAACGGAACGCCGCGCACGCTTGCGCGGTACCTAATCGATCAACACACCGTCACTGAGGCTCGTGCGAGAGAATGGGACCGGCTCGAAAATGGCGAACTCTTGGCGGTCGCCGAGGCCGCGGGTTTCGATGTACTAGTGAGCACAGACCGCAATCTGCGCTATCAACAAAACCTTACAGGACGCAAGATTGCCGTTGTAGTCTTGGGAAAAGGACGTTGGACTCTCATCCAGCATAAAGTTACGGACATCATTGCCGCCGTTAATGCTGCAAAGCCAGGCAGCTATACCGAAGTCGAAATACCCGCCGGCTAATGCTGCCCCGTTGGTGCTTCCGCACTCTGTGCGACAAATCCCAGAACCGCCTCAATCTGCTCCCGGGTAACACCAAATTCTTCTACGAGTTCGTCGACGGTCATGTCCTGAAGATTCTCGAAAACTGTAGAAACTGGCATACGGGTACCCTTGAACACCCATGCACCGCTACGCTTTCCGGGAACACTCTCCACAGCCGGGCACTGCGACCAGTCAAGAGTTGCCACGCTCTTACCCTCCTTCATCGTAACCGATCGCTAACGGTGTCCCTATCGGTCGTACCTTCACTCGATCCACCCGCCCCCCAGCACCATCTCGCCATCATAGAACACGGCCCCCTGCCCCGGAGTCACCGCCCGTTGCGGCTCATCGAACAGTACCTCCACGCTCGACGGATCGGCCCCTGCCTGCAGCGTCGCCGAAGCTGCCGCGTGCTTGTTGCGAATCTTCACCTGCGCCCGAATCGGCTTCGGTACGCCCGCGATGGAGATCCAGTTGACGTCCTTGGCAACCAGCCGTGCCGAGAGCAATTCGTCGTTGCCGCCTACCACCACGCGTTGCGTCTCGGGGTCCGTGGCAATCACGTAGAGCGGCTCGCCCAGCGCAACGCCCAAGCCACGCCGCTGCCCGACGGTGAAGTGATGCACACCCTGGTGCTCTCCGAGCGTCCGGCCGCTCGTGGTCACAATCTGCCCGCGCGTCTGCTCCGGCTCCACGCCCGTGTCCTTCAGATACGCGCTCATAAAAGCGGCATAGTCGCCGTTGGGCACGAAGCAGATTTCCTGGCTGTCGCCCTTCGCAGCCACCGAAAGATCCATCGACCGCGCCAGCTCGCGCACCTCGGGCTTGGTCATCTCTCCCAGGGGAAACAGCGTGCGGGCAAGCTGCGCCTGCGTCAAGCCAAACAGAAAGTAAGTCTGGTCCTTCGAGCCATCCACGGCCCGCAGCAACTGGTACCGGCCCGATTCCTCGCAATAACGAGTGCGCGCGTAGTGTCCGGTAGCAATGTGTTCCGCTCCCACCGCGTCCGCCATTTCCAGGAAACGATCGAACTTGATGTAGTTATTGCAGAGCGTGCAAGGGACGGGCGTGCGGCCTGCCAGATACTCTGCCACGAACGGCTTCACCACCTGCTCCTCGAACTGCCGCTCGAAGTTGACTACGTAGTAAGGAATGCGGATTTGCTCCGCGACGCGCCGCGCATCGTAAACGTCGTCGAGTGAGCAGCAGCGCCCCGTGGCGCCTTCCGTCGAAAGCTCGGGCAGCCGCCGCTGGTTCCAGAGCTGCATGGTCAAACCGACCACGCTGCGGCCTTGCCGCACCAGGAGCGCGGCCACCGTGGAACTATCGACGCCGCCGCTCATCGCGACCGCGATGGGAGACTCAGGCATGTACAGAGATTCTGCGCAAATGGACGACGGAAGCTTCCAGCGCTTCCACCAGCGCATCCACTTGCTGGCGGGTCGTGGAAGTTCCCAGCGAAAAGCGAATGCTGGCGCGCGCACGCTCAGCGGAGCGGCCAATAGCCGTCAGGACGTGCGATGGGGTAACAGCGCCACTCGAGCACGCCGACCCGGTGGAAACCGCGAAACCGCGTAGATCGAGCGCAATCACCAGCGCCTCGCCGTCGATGCCGTCGAAATAGATGTTGGTCGTGTTCGGCGTGCGCTCTTCGCGCGCGCCGTTGATGCCAGTCTCCCGGATGCGATCGAGCACGGCCGTTTCCAGCCGGTCGCGCAAGCCAGCGATCCGCTCGCTATCCGCCGCCAGGTTTGTCGAAGCCAGCTCCGCCGCAACCCCGAAGCCCACAATCGCAGGCACGTTCTCCGTCCCGGGCCGCCGGTCGCGCTCGTGATGGCCGCCGAACACGACTGGGGCGAGCTTCGTTCCCTTGCGCACATAAAGCGCGCCCACGCCCTTGGGCCCATAAAGCTTGTGTGCGCTCATCGTGTACAGGTCGGCGCCGAGAGCCTTCACGTCCACCGGGATTTTGCCAAAAGCCTGCACGCCATCCACGTGCAACACCACGCCAGCCTCGCGCGTGATGTGAGCGATTTCCGCGATCGGCTGCACCGTGCCAAGTTCGTTGTTGGCGTGCATCACCGAAACCAGAACCGTCTCGGGCCGCAACTCGCGGCGCAAGCTCTCGGGATCGACGACGCCCGCCGCGCCCACCGGCAGACGCGTCACTTCCACGCCTTCCCGCTCCAGTTGCGCGCAGGTCGAAAGCACGGCCGTATGCTCGATAGCCGTGGTGATGACATGCCGCCGGCCCGAAACGCCGCGCGCTACGCCCAAAATCGCCAGGTTGTCCGATTCCGTCCCACCGCCGGTGAATACCACCTCGGCCGGATTGGCATGGATGGCAGCAGCGATCTGCCGGCGGGCGGCTTCTAAGCGTTGCTTGGCAGCCTGCCCAAAGTGGTGGATGCTCGATGCGTTCCCGAAAGTCTGACCAAACGCCGCAACCATTGCTTCCAATACTTCAGGAGCAAGGGGCGTCGTGGCGTTATGGTCAAAATAAACGCGTTCCACTTAGCCCATTTTCACACAGCCCCGTAGCGCAGGCCTCCAGGCTTGCGCTTTTGTGGAACTCTCTTTCCCCGCGTCTCGGCGCCGGCTTCCCGCCGTGGGGAAATGTCCCGATGGCTTACCTTGGCATCGAAGCCCGCTTTGACCAATCGCTGCCGGATCTCGTCGGCCATCATCACCGAGCGATGCTGTCCGCCGGTGCAGCCGAAAGCGATCGTCAGATAGCTTTTGCCCTCGCGGATGTAGTGAGGCAGCAGATACACCAGGAGCTCGGAAATGCGCTCAATGAACTCCACCGTCTGGGGAAACGACCGGATGTACCGCGCTACCGCCGGGTTTAGACCGGTCAGGTGTTTGAAGCGGGGAATGTAGTTGGGGTTGGGTAGGAATCGGACATCAAACACCAGGTCGCTATCGGCGGGCACACCGTTGCGGTACCCGAAACTGGTGACGTTGATCCTGATATCCGAGCCCTCACGCCGCTTGCGGAACCGATCCGCGATCACTTCGCGGAGCTGGTGTACCGTGTACTTGGAAGTGTTGAGGATCAGATCGGCGGTGGCGCGAATGGGCGCCAGGCGCGCCCGTTCCATCGCGATGCTCTTGGAAATAGAGCGCCCCGTGCCCAACGGATGAGGCCGGCGCGTTTCGCTAAATCGCCGCAGCAACACGTCGTTATCCGCTTCGAGAAAAATCAGCTGGGGATTCACCAGGCGGCGAAGCCGTGCGTACACTTCTGGGAACCGCTCCAGACCCGTGCCCTCCCGGATGTCCACCACAATGGCGGCTCGCCGCACCGCGGGGTTGTCGCCCAGCAACTCGACAAATTTGGGAATTAACTCGACTGGCAGATTGTCCACCGAATAGAAACCCAGGTCCTCGAGTGCCTTTAGCACGGAGGCCTTCCCCGAGCCGCTCAGGCCGGTGATGGCGACTAATGCCGGTTTTTCGGCGGTATCCTTCTTCGGATGGCCCGCGGAAAAACTCTTGCGCGCCATCCTCTGTTTGTTATCCTTCCACGAGATCGAAGTTGCCGTCGCGGCGCCGGACGAGAACCGTGACCTTGTCGGTATCCGCGTCGCGATAAACCAGGTAATCGCGGCTCTTGTCCATTTCCAGAACCGCTTCATCCAACGTCATCGGCTTCCGCTTTTGGTGGTGGTTCACGCGGTGCACGCGCCGCTCCGATGGCGGCTCGGGCGGGGTTTGAGCTACTGCTGTTTCGCGCTCGGCCGCTTCTGCCTTGCGGGGCGTACGCTTGGTGTCGCGCCACTTGGACCGTTCTTTGAGCGCCTGCTTTTCCAGCCGTTCGATGGCCGTGTGGATGGCCGCGAACAAGTCGTTGCTCGCTCCGATACCGACAAACTGGTGATTGTAATAATTCACCGTCACCTCGGCCTGGTGCAGATGGCGCTCCAGGGACAGAATCACGTGGGCCTCCGATTCTCGGCGGCCATCCAGCAGCTTTCCGACTTTGGCGAAGCGTGCCTCGAGTTTCTTCAACTGGGCCGGTGCCAGTTCCACCTGTCTACCGGTGTACGTGATCTTCATGGGTTCTCCGTGGGAGGTTGCCGTTTTCGGGTTTACCCGTCTCGGGCTACCAAAAAACCCTTCCTACTCCTTTATAACGCTTATTGCGGCGGAATGCGCCGCAAAAGGGCACAACGCGGCCAGCCCTAATTCCGCAAGCGCCTTTGGTGCGTCGAGGGAATCTTCATGTCTTCGCGGTACTTGGCGACCGTACGCCGGGTGACATTGATGCCCGCCGATTGCAGAAGCGCGGTGATCTGTTCGTCGGTGAGGGGACGTGAGCGATCCTCTTCCTCGATCATCTTCTTCACCTTGCGCTTCAACAGCAACAAGGGCGTGGCGCCGCCAGAAGGGCCTTGCACCGCCTCGGAAAAGAAATAGCGCAATTCAAAGACGCCCTGGGGCGTGTGCGCGTACTTGCTGGCCACGGCGCGGCTCACGGTCGAAGGATGCACGCCCACCTCTTCGGCGACTTCCTTGATCATCATGGGCTTGAGGGAGTCGAGCCCATGACTCAAGAACTCTGTCTGGCGCCGTACAATCGCCTGGCAAACCTTGAGAATGGTTTGCTTGCGTTGCTCGATATTCTTCATCAGCTGGATCGCCGAGGTGTAGCGCTCCCGCACGTAGTCGCGCACTTCTTTGGTGGCGCCGTTGTCGCGGTCCAGCATCCGGCGATATTGCGCGTTGAGGCGCAATTGCGGCACCTCATCGTCGTTCATCTGGATGATGTAATCGTCGCCGTCTTTGATGAAATAGACGTCGGGTTCCACCACGCGCGCGCCGGCGCCCGAATAGCGCAGTCCGGGCCGCGGATTCAGGTGATGGATCGCGGCGACGGCCGTCTCGATGTGTTCCATCGGCCGTCCCATCAGCTTGGCAATTTCCTTCAATTGATGGGTTTCGAGCAGACGCAGGTGGTTGGAAACGATCTGCCACGCCACGCCACCCTTGCCATTGTCGCTTTCAATCTGCAGCAGCAGGCATTCTTTCAGGTTGCGAGCGGCCACCCCGGCCGGGTCGAGCGACTGCACCGCCCGCAGGCCTTCTTCCACCGTTTCCGGTGTATGCCGGCCGGCCGCGGCGATTTCTTCGAGCGAAGCCGACAAGTAGCCGTCTTCGTCCAGGTTGCCGATGATCGATTCGGCGGCGTCGCGGACTTCATCCGAGATCAGGCTTACGCTCAGTTGCGAACGCAGGTGGTCGCCCAGGGTGAAGGGAGCCGAGAGGAAGGTTTCAAACGATGGTTTTTCCACCGATTCCGAAGCCGGGCTCTTATAACCGGGATCGAGGTAATCGTCGAAAAACGAACCGAAATCAATTTCGTCGAAGGGGTCGGTAGAGGTCGGCGCTTCCACCGGGTCCGGCGAAACCGTCTCTGGAACCGCCACCGCCGCGGCCGTCTCTTCGGCATCGGCTAAAACGCTGCCGTTGATGGCGGACTCGCTGAGCGCTCCATCCAGCGCGCTCGCTTCGCTCAAAACGGACGCGTCCAGGATCTGTTGATCGGCCGGCTCGGCCACCCGATCCGGTTCCAGCAGTGGCAATAACTCCTCAGCCGTGATCTCTTCGCCCGGTTCCTCCGTCGACTCTTCGAGAACCGGATTTTTGACGATCTCCTGGGTGATCATCTCCTTTAGCTCCAGCCGATTAAGCTGAAGCACCGTGACCATCTGGACGAGCCCAGGAGTCAGAATCTGCTTCTGTGCGACCTTTAGTTGAAGTCGGGGCGACAGCAGGCTCATCTGCCCTCCATAATATCACTCCAGATACGCATTCGAGAGGCCAAAACGGCCCACCTCTTAGCATTTTTAGTGCCATTTACTACGAAAGTGTTTCGAAGGAGGCGCGGGCGAGCCGTTATTCGTTGCGCAGGGCGAACATCGGCTCTAATTGAGTGGCTCGGCGAGCGGGAACATAAGTCGCTACCAGGGCCGTGCCGCCTAATGTCAGCACCACCAGGACGAAGGTCAAAGGATCGGCGAGGCCCACGCCGAATACCAGACTTTTCAGGGCTTGCACGAGCGCGAGAGCGCCCGCCAAACCGGCCCCGAGGCCCACCACCGTTAGTATCAGCCCTTGCCGTAGCAGCAATTGCAGAACATCGGCGCGCCCGGCGCCCAACGCCATCCGTACGCCGATCTCGCGCGTGCGTTGATTCACGCTGTAGGAAACTACGCCATAAATGCCGATAGCGGCCAGCAGCAGCGCCATTGCGGCGAACACGCCCAACAATACAGCGGCCAAGCGTTGCGGAGCGCCACTGATACCGCGTGCTTCCTCCAAACCGCGCAGGTCGAATAGCGGTTGATCGGGATCGAGCTCGCGAACGATCTTTTGCAGGGCAGGCGCCGCAGTGGATGAACCGCCGCCGGTTCTTACCACGAGTGACATGGCGCTATCCGGTGACTGTGCGAACGGAGTGTAGACCACGCCGAAACGTCCCTTCAGAATTCTGATCAACACACTCTCTTCCACATCACCAACCACACCCACGATCTGTAGCGGTTCTTCTTTGCGGCCGAAGCGAATGGACTGGCCTACGGGATTGGCGTTCGGCCAGTAGTGAGCGGCGGTCCATTGATCCACCAATGCCACGTTGGGACGTCCCGCGCGATCGGAGTCGCTGAAGTCTCTCCCGTGGAAGATCGGGATCTGCATGGCGCGAAAATAGCCTGGCATTACCGTCTCCACCAAGACAACGGGAATTTCGTTTGGTTTCGGTTCCGGGCGGCCCTGAATGCGGAGGCCGCGGCCGTGGAGCTCGTCACTGGTAGGCAGTTCATTGACGGCCGAGACCGCGAGCACGCGAGGGACCTGGCCGATCCGCCGCACCGCCTCTTCGAAATACGCCACCTTTTTTTGAGGTGTGTCGTATTGACTATCGGCCAGCACCACTCTTCCCGTCAACACGCCGTTGGCGTTGTACCCCGGAGCCGTCGTCTGGAATTGCCAGACGCTCCGCAGCATCAGGCCGGCACCCACCAGAAGCACCAGCGTAAGCGCAATCTCCGCGGTGACGAAAATGCCGCGCAGACGTTGCGAAACGCTGCCGATGCTCGTTCGCCCGCTAGCTTTGAGAGTCTCGTTTACGTCCGTTTTCCAGACCTGCCATGCGGGCGCGATGCCAAAAAACACGCCGGTCGCAATAGACAACGCGAACGTAAAGGCCAGAACCCCGGCATTGATATGCATCTGGCTCGCATCGGGCATGGCGTCCAAATGGAACGAGGCGATGAAATCGGTGCCCCAGAGTGCGGGGACGAGTCCCAGCAGGCCGCCCAGCAAAGCCAGCACGATACTCTCGGTGAGAAGTTGGCTGACCAGCGCTCTTCGGCCGGCGCCTAATGCGGCGCGGACTGCCATCTCCTTTGCCCGTTCCGTGCCCCGCGCCAGCAGCAGGTTGGCGATGTTGGCGCACGCGATGAGGAGCACAAATCCGACGGCGCCGAACAAAACCAGGACTAGGGCGCGGACATCCTCTACCTGACTTTCCTCGAACGGCTGGAGAACGGCGGCGTTGCCGGCATCCGCTTCCGGAAATTGCCGCGCCAGATTGCGGCTGATGTCATCCATCCGCTTCTGCGCCGCCTCGAGAGTCAGGCCGGGGCGGAGTCTTCCCGCCACGCCAAACGATCGGGAACCACGCTCGAGCGCTTCGGGCGTGCGCATGTCGAGGAGGGCGTAGATCTGCTCCTGCGAGAAGCTGCGGTACTTCTCCGGCAAAACCCCGATCACGGTGTAATGGGCGCCGTTCAGGATGATGCTCTGACCGATAATGGCTGGGTTGCCTGCGAAGCTCGAACGCCACAATGCCTCTGTCAGCACGGTAACGGGCTCATGGCCGGCGCGGGTGTCCTGCTCCTCAAACAAGCGTCCCATATTCGTAGTGATGCCCAAGGCCTGAAACATTTCCGGCGTCACCATGAGGCCCTTCAAGCGCTCCGCGCGGTTGTGATCCCGCAAATTGAACCCACCTTCCCGAAATGCGCCGAGGCTTTCGAAGACCCCACTGTTTTTCCAATCGAGGTAGTCTGGTCCGGAATTGGGAACCTGGCGCAACTCGCGGCCTTCGTTCTTTGTGTTCACCACCACCACCCGATCGGGATCGGGTATCGGAATGGGGGTCAGCAGCGCCGCGCGCACCATGCTGAAGACCGCCGTGTTCGCTCCGATTCCGAGGGCCAGGGTCAGCACCGCGATGAGGGTGAACCCGCGATTTTTGTTCGCCATGCGAAGGCTGAAGCGCAAGTCGCGAAGGAAAGTGGTCATTGGGCCAGAGATAAGCACGAACCGTGCCAGCGTAAGTTATTTGTTTCGAATGTCCGATCGCCTGGCAACTGTCCGGAAACGGGACGGACCTACACGTAGACCCGTTTCACGCGGGCGCTTATGTTGCAGAGGATGTTATACGAGATCGTTCCCGCGACGCGCGCGATTTGCTGGGCATCGAGTCGCGTGTCACCCTCGGCGCCGAGCAGTGTCACCTCGTCGCCGGGGCCGAGCGCGGCGGTATGGCTGAGATCGATGGTGGTCAAGTCCATGGAAATCGTGCCCAGGATCGAGGTTAGCTTCCCATCGGCGATGACCTTACCGCGGTTCGACAGCCGGTGGAAGACGCCGTCGGCGTAACCCGCTCCCAGGATGCCGATGCGCATTGGCTTGGCAGCGCGGAACGAGCCGCCGTAACCCACCAAGGCGCCCGCAGGAATGTCTTTCACGGCGAGCAACCGGGCTTTCCAGGTGAGCGCCGGCTGGATATCCAATAGCTGCGGCGGTGCTTCGCCCCGCGCGGGCGAGACATATCCGTAGATGGCGTGGCCCGCGCGAACCATGTCGTGCCAGCCTTCCGTACGCCCATAGCCGATGGCGTTGGTGCTCGAAGTATGCAGCCGTAGCGCGGGAACACCGACTTGCTCCAACTCGGCGCAGACCGCATGGAAGGCCTTGATCTGGTCATCCGTCTGCGTGGTGGTGTAATCGGCCGCGGACGCAAAGTGGGTCATCAGGCCTTCCAGGCGGGCGTGCCGCATGTCTGCCAGGGTGGAAAGAATCTCGCGCGCTGCGGCTCGCGTGCCCAAGCGGCTCATTCCGGAATCGATCTTCAGATGAAACGGGATCGATTTACCGGCATCACTGGCCACGCGGTCGAGCTCGCGCATCTGATCGAGCGAGTGTACGGCAGGCGTGAGGTTGTATTCCACCAGGGCGGCGCGCTCGAAGGATAAAAAGCCGCCCATGATCAGGATGCGGGGCTCGCGGATTCCGCCGCAGCGCAAGTTGGCGCCTTCATCGACCGAGCTGACGGCCAGCCAGCGCGCGCCTTCTTTCACCAGCACGCGCGAGACTTCCAGCGCGCCGTGCCCGTACCCGTCGGCTTTCACTACGCCTGCGACATCGACCTTCGGCCCGACCACCGAGCACACGTTGCGGTAATTGCGCGCGATCTGCTCGCGAGACACGAGCACATAAGAACGGAATGGAGGGGACACTGACTTTCATTTTAGCGGTGCGCTCGGGCCGGAACCGTGATGCGATCCACTATGATTGTTGCGATGAAGTACTTTCTGGCCAAGACCGACCCCGAGACGTATTCGATCGATGACCTGGAGCGCGAGCGAAAGACCGCCTGGGATGGCGTGACCAATCCGCAAGCCGTGCGCTCGATCCGCGAGATGAAACCCGGCGATCGCGTGTTCGTGTATCACAGCGGCGGCGTGTCGGGGATCGTGGGGATGGCCATCGTGCGATCGGAACCACGGGACGATCCGAAGAACCCCAAGTCAGCGGTGGTGGATCTGGAATTCGGAGGGCACCTCGAGCCGCCCACCACGCTCGCCGAGGTGAAGCAATCCGGCAAGTTCAACGACTGGGCGCTGGTGCGCCAGGGCCGCCTCTCGACCATGGCCGCGCCGGACAAATTCGTCGAGTGGATGCGAGGGCGGTATCCGGGGAAGAAGATTTAGCGGGGCGAGATTACATGAAATACATGAGCGACCACAAGCCCCTCATGCTGAGCCTAGCAGGGTCTTTGCTGCGGCGCTTTCGCATTGCCAGAGCCAAGCGTCGCTTTCTGGAACGAATCCGCGATGCGCCGGACCGCGGGACTCGCGGCGTGATCCGGTGGACGCGCGACGAATTACATGAGCGCTGAGTTCATTGACCCCCACCCCCACGGCGCTTCGCCCGCGAGGAAGGCGCGCCAGCTCGATTGTTGATACGATATCGTAGTATTTCTACTGATAGTCCTTTACTGATAAATAGGTACAGAAGAGGGCTATCGAGATGTCACAGCAGAACTATTGGCGCGTCAAAATCAAGGGCGGATGCAGATTCCATCTCACGGCAGTTTTCGAAGCGCAGGGGCCGCAACCCATAGCGCTATGCGACCAGCCGCTTCCGGAAGATAAACGTAGCCAGCCGACACCGCGTACCGTTGTAAGTCCTATTGGCGACGAGTGCGAAGAATGCCTGTATCGGTCGGGGCATCGTCAGCGCCCTCAAATGACTGCCGGAGAACGGCGATTGCTGAACCGGTTGAAGGCGATGGTTGAAGCCCCCGAACGTCTTCGGGCAACTTGGGCTAAGCGATCCCCAGATCAAGTCGGTTATGGAAGCCGCCTTGGGGATTTCCAATCAGCCGCAAGGTTGATTTGCCGAGTAGCGTTGTTGCTCAAATTTTGAAGCCGTCAAGTCCATCGCTGCGGGAGTAAACTGTGAGCGGACAAGGTGGGTGCTGAAACCCCAACCGGTCAAATTGGCTTCGTTTCGTATTATTCGAGGAACTCCGGGCTTCCCATCCGCAGAATCGGGCACTTTGCCATTGGGGCATTTGACCCAAAAATGTCCACCGGTCTCTCTTAGCTGTTGAAAACACAGGCCGTTCCTTTGGAAGGCGGGATGCATCGCCTGCTACTTCGAGATAAGCCTATGTTCCGATTCGATCAGCTAATCCGCCGCGATATGATCGTGCGTGAAGTTAAACAGCGTTATCCGCAAACCGTTCCTTTATTTGAGGAGTTTCGTTTTCATTCCGTTTGCGACGACTGTGACATCGGGACTGTGGCGCGCAAGAATGGCCTGAATCTCGCGGACGTGCTGGATGCTCTCAACCAGGCGGCCTTTGGATCCCAGGCCGGAATGGAAGGACATGGAAGCAACACAATCTCCTAGGAAACCAACCACGCATCTACGGCCGCAGCCGCTGGATGTCTTCTTCACTCCCAAAACCGTAGCCCTGGTGGGCGCCACGGAAAATCCCGGCAGCGTGGGCCGCACCATTCTGTGGAACCTGGTGACCAGCCCGTTCGGCGGCACGGTGTATCCGGTCAACCCGAAGCGGCCCAGTGTCTTGGGCGTGAAAGCGTATCCTTCGATCACGAGCATTCCGGAAGAGGTGGACCTGGCCGTGATCGTGACGCCGCCACCCTCGGTTCCCGGAATCATCCGGGAGTGCGGCCAAAACGGCGTGCGCGGGGCCGTAGTCATCTCGGCGGGATTCAAGGAGGTCGGGCCGGAAGGCGCAGCGCTGGAGCGACAGGTTCTGGAAGAGGCGCAGGCGGCCAAGATCCGCGTGATCGGTCCGAACTGTCTGGGAGTGATGGCGCCCTTGTCTGGTTTGAACGCGACCTTCGCTACAGCCATCGCCAGGCCGGGTTCGGTGGGCTTTATCAGCCAGAGCGGCGCGCTGTGCACCGCTGTCCTCGACTGGAGCCTGAAAGAGATGGTTGGCTTCAGCGCGTTTATCTCGGTGGGCTCGATGGTGGATGTGGGTTGGGGCGATCTGATTTACCACCTGGGCAACGATCCGAAGACGCGCTCGATCGTGATTTACATGGAGACGATCGGCAACGCCCGCTCGTTCCTTTCGGCCGCGCGCGAGGTGGCGTTGAGCAAACCGATCATCGTCATCAAGCCGGGGCGAACGGCTGCGGCCGCCAAGGCTGCGGCTTCGCATACGGGCTCGCTCACCGGCAGCGATGAAGTTCTGGAAGCCGCGTTCCGCCGCAGCGGTGTGCTGCGGGTGAACAACATTGCGGACCTCTTTTACATGGCGGAAGTGCTCTCCAAGCAGCCGCGCCCGAAGGGGCCGCGCCTGACCATCGTCACCAACGCCGGGGGACCGGGCGTGCTGGCAACGGATTCCTTGATCACGGGCGGCGGCGAACTGGCGGAACTGACGCCTGAGACCATCGAGGCGTACAACGCCGTGCTGCCTCCCACCTGGAGCCACAACAACCCGGTCGATATTATCGGTGACGCCTCGCCGGAGCGATACGCAAAAGCGCTGGAAATCGCGGCGAAAGACCCGCACAGCGACGGCATGCTGGTGATCCTCACGCCGCAGGCCATGACCGATCCTACGCGGATCGCCGAGCAGTTGCGTCCGTTGGCGGAACAGAAGGATAAGCCGGTGCTGGCTAGCTGGATGGGCGGTGTGGATGTGGCGGCCGGCGAGGAGGTCCTGAACCGCGCCAACATTCCGACATTCCCCTATCCCGACACCGCCGCGCGCGCCTTCAACTACATGTGGCGCTATGCGTACAACCTGAAGGGCCTGTACGAAACGCCGGCGATGCCGGATGATGGCGATGAAAGCGGAGTGACCCGCAAGCGCGCCGCCGATGAGATTATCCAGAAGGCCCGCAAGGCGGGGCAAACCATCCTGACCGAGTTCGACTCCAAGCAGGTGTTGAGCGCGTACGGAATCCCGGTAGCGAAGACCATCGTTGCGGCGACGGAAGGTGATGCGGTGGCCGCCGCTCGGGAAATCGGTTATCCCGTCGTGCTTAAGTTGTTCTCCGAGACCATCACGCACAAGACGGACGTGGGCGGCGTGCAGTTAAATCTGGGTGACGAGCAGGCCGTGGGGCGGGCGTTCCGCGCGATTCAATCGTCAGTCGCGGAGAAAGCCGGCGCGCAGCATTTCCAGGGCGTGACCGTACAGCCCATGATCAAGCTGAAAGACGCTTACGAGCTGATTCTGGGGTCGAGCCTCGACGCGCAATTCGGCCCTGTACTGCTGTTCGGCACCGGCGGCCAGCTGGTGGAAGTGTTCAAGGATCGAGCGTTGGCGCTGCCGCCCCTCAACACGACGCTGGCGCGGCGCATGATGGAGCAAACCAAGATCTACCGCGCGCTGCAAGGCGTGCGGGGGCGCAGCGGCGTGGATATGCATGCGCTGGAAACGCTCTTGGTTCGCTTCAGCGCATTGGTGGCAGAGCAGCGGTGGATCAAGGAAATCGACATCAACCCGCTGCTGGCATCTCCGGATGGGTTGATTGCGCTGGACGCGCGCCTGGTGGTGCATGGTCCGGAGATGAAGGAATCGGATATCCCGAAGATGGCGATCCGGCCCTATCCGACGCGTTATGTAGCCCCGTGGAAGATGAAGGACGGCACCGAGGTTACGATTCGTCCGATTCGCCCGGAAGACGAGCCGGCGATGGTGCGCTTTCACGAGACGCTCTCCGAACAAAGCGTCTACTACCGCTACTTCCACCTGATGAACCTGGAGCAGCGCGTGCGCCACGAGCGGCTCACGCGCATCTGCTTCATCGACTACGACCGGGCCATGGCCATGGTGGCGGAGCGGCGCGATCCGGAGACCGGAAATTCCGAGATTCTGGCCGTGTCGCGTATGACCAAGGTCCAGTGGGCGAACGAAGCAGAGGTGGCGATCATCGTCAGCGATCGGTGGCAGGGACGCGGGCTCGGCAAAGAGCTGATGGCGCGCCTGCTCATCATTGCGGCCGACGAAAAGCTGGACCGGCTCACAGCGGAGATGCTCCCCGAAAACCGCAGCGTCATGCGCGTGTGCGAGAAGCTGGGCTTCACGCTGAAGCACTCGCTCGAAGATGAGGTGGTGCGGGCGGAGTTCAAGCTGTAGAGGTCTTCCCGAATCACGCTCCGCATACTAGTACAGAATCGGCGGTTGGGCCTGGCGAATGTGTCTAATCCGCCTTTTTCTAAGTGCTATTCCTGGTAGAGGAAGGCAAATGCCCCTCATGACTCGTGCGATTTGTACGACGTTGCTTTGCCTGGCAACATCGGCCGTAGCGCATGCATCCACGATTGTTTCGGTCAGTGGTGCGAATGCTGGCGGTTTTGAACTGTCGGCGATACAGGTGGTGGGTGCTAGCTGGACGCAAACGAGCAATTACGCCGATGTTTCGATTACGGCGGACCTAAATGGCTTGACGACCGACTCCGTGACTGCGTATTTGACGACTCAAATCGGGCCAGGAACCACGAGCGCAAGCGAGGTCGCCCAGGCAACGGTGGCGCTACCAGGAGTGTTGTTGCAAGACGTACTGCTGCTCCAAATCCCGCTGCTCTCATCCGGTACATATTATTTGACGTTGTACGACCCAGGCAATCCCAACAGTGCATTCGACTCGTGGGGCGACACTGCGTCTGAACTAATCGCGACGGATCAGGGCGTGACTCGCAATAGCGACTACGCTTTCACAAACTTTGGCGGTAACCCTCCGGCGCCGTACGCACCGGCGACTCCCTTTATCGTCCAATCCTCGGCTCCCGGAAATCCGGTTTTGCTGTATCAGGTTACCGGGACGCCTGTGCCGGAGCCTGGGACCGCAGGCTTGCTTCTAGTGGCAGTCGTCGGCCTTATGGTTTGGAAACGGCCAGCCTTCTGTTAGGCTCCGGCACCGGCCGCAGGACTGCTTGCCAGGCGGCGCACTTCAGTTATATCTGCCTCACTGAGGCGCCAGGATGCCGCTACGGCATTCGCCTTCACCTGCTCGACCGTCTTTGCTCCCGCAATCACTGACGCCACCGCAGGCTGGCATGCGAGCCAGGACATGGCCAGCTCCAGCAGAGTGTGGCCGCGCGATTCCGCGAAACCGATCAACGCCTCTACGATCGCCAGATTTTCCTCGGTGAACACTTTCGGACCGAATCCTGCCTGCGCGCGGCTGCCTTCCGGAATCGGCTGGCCCTGGCGGTACTTTCCAGTGAGCAGGCCGTTGGCCAGCGGAAAGTACGGGATGAAGCCGAGCCCCTGGCGCAGACACTCGGGAAGCACTTCGGGCTCGGGATCGCGCTTCAAAATGCTGTACTCGTTCTGCACGCTGACAAATCGCGCCGCGCCGGATTTCACAGCTGCGGCGGCCTCTTGTAGCTGTGCGGCGGAGAAATTGGAGCAGCCGATTTCGCGAACTTTGCCCGCCCGCACCAGGTCGTTCAACGTGCCGAGCGTATCGGCGATCGGTGTCTCAGGATCCGGCTTATGGATCTGATAGAGATCGATACGGTCGGTGGCCAGGCGGCGCAGGCTGTCCTCCACTGCCTGTTTAATGTAGGCCGGCTTCGCCCCGCCGGGTCGTTTGTCATCCAGCTTAATGGCGAACTTGGTGGCGATCAGGATTTGCTGGCGGCGCGCTCCGAGGGCGCGGCCCATAAACTCTTCGCTCTGGCCAATGCCATAGACGTCCGCGGTGTCAAAGAAATTGATGCCCTGATCGATGGCAGCGTAGATCACCTTGGCCGATTCTTCGGGACCGATGCGCCATCCAAAGTTGTTGCAACCGAGGCCCACCACCGAGACATCGAGCGATCCGATTTTGCGTTTTTCCATTGATTTCTCCGGGTTTCCATTCTCCCACGTAACCCTTTTGGGCTGCTTGACACACGATTCCGCCAAAGAGTAAGGTGGTCTGCGTATCCTGAGCTGGAGGAAACCATGAAGAGGAAGCTTTCCTGGATTGCTGCCGGTCTGCTGGTGGCCGCCGCGCCCGCACTTGCCCACCACTCGTTTGCGGCCGAGTACGACAATAACAAGGCCGTGAAATTGACAGGAACAGTGACCAAGGTCGAATGGCAGAATCCGCATGCCCGCTTCTATATCGACGTGAAGGACGACAGCGGCAAGGTCACGAATTGGGAGCTCGAGCTGGGCAGCCCGAACGGATTGATGCGGCGCGGCTGGACGCGGAATTCTCTGAAGGTCGGGGACACCGTTACGGTGTCGGGATATCAGGCCAAGGACGGCACGAGCCTCGCCAACGCGCGGAGCGTCAATCTGGCGGATGGACGCAAGGTGTTTGCGGGCTCGACCGACGACGGCGGCCCGACGCAGTAAAGAATCCGGGAGGTATTTGGTGAGGAGTTTCCACACGCGTTGGTTGCTTGCAGGCGCATGGACGTTGGCGATGATCGCCCTTGCGCCGGAACCGGCCGCGGGCCAGCAGGCGCCGGATACTGGTTTAGGTGGCCCACCACCTAATGGGTTGGGACGCGGTGGTTTCGGGCGTGGCCGGGGACCCCGTACGCCCGCCGGACCAACGCCGCGGCTGCCCGAGAATCCGCTGCTCGGCGTCAACTCGGGGAAGCCCGATTTTGGCGGCAAAGGAATGTGGCAGGTGCCGTACATCATCGACATGCAGAAGCAGGGCAAGACGGTCGAGGGCGGCGTGATTGAGGTTCCGTTCAACGCCGCGGCCAAGAAGATTTTCGACCAACGCACGGAGACCAACTCGAAGGACGACCCCGAGGGGTTTTGCCTGCCTCCTGGCGTTCCGCGCATGATGTATACGCCATATCCGACCCAGATCTATCAGCTGGCGGACCGAATCCTGTTCATTTATGAAGGCGGCGCGCACGTGTGGCGATTGATCTGGATGGATGGGCGCAACCATCCCGTGGATCCGAATCCGACGTTCCTGGGAGACGCCATCGGACGCTGGGAAGGCGACACGCTGCTGGTGGACACGGTCGGATTCAATGACCGCACCTGGCTCGACGCGGCCGGCCATCCCCACGGGGAGAAACTGCACGTGGTGGAGCGTTATACCCGCACCGACTCGAACACGCTGCGGGTGGCTGCGACCATCGACGATCCGGATTACTACACCAAGCCGTGGACGGTGGTGACAACCGCGACCTGGGCGCCCGGACAGGAGCTCCTGGAATACATCTGCCAGGAGAACAACCGGGACACGCAACACCTGGTCGGCAAATAGCCGGGCCGCGTCGCGGCATACAATCCACCTATAATAGGACGCATGTTGCGTCTGCCTGTGTGTTTACTCGCGCCGTTGGCCTGCTTCGCCGCATCCACGATGCCGCCCGAGGCCGACCAGCGCCTTGCCCACGACATCTATAGAGAAGTTGTCGAAATTAAATCCGGTTTCACGACGGGCGCGACCACGCCAGTGGTCGAAGCGATTGCCAAGCGGCTGCGCGCGGCCGGGTTTCCGGAGCCGGATATCTTCATTGGCGGTGTGATCCCCACCAAGGCGAACCTGGTGGTGCGCTATCACGGAACCGGCAAGCTCAAGCCGATCTTGCTGCTGGCGCATACCGACGTGGTGGAAGCCAAGCGCGAGGACTGGAGCACCGACCCGTTTACGTTTATCGAGAAGGACGGCTACTATTACGGCCGCGGCACTTCCGACGATAAGGCTCAGGCCGCCATTTGGGTTGCGAATCTGCTGCGCTACAAGCGCGAAGGCTACAAGCCGGATCGCGATATCATCGTCGCGCTCACGGCGGATGAAGAAGGCGGCGGGCCGTACAACGGTGTGGACTGGCTCGTCAAAGCCCACCGCAATTTGATCGATGCGGACTTATGTCTCAACGAAGGCGGCCGGGGCGAAATGGTGAAGGGCAAGCGCATTTCGAATTCGGTGCAGGCGGCCGAGAAGTGGTATCTCGATTTGAGACTCGAAGTGAGGAACAAGGGCGGGCATAGCTCCGTGCCGGTTGCCGATAACGCCATCTATCATCTGGCCGGGGCTCTGACGCGCATCAGCCAGTTCGGGTTTCCGCTGAAGACGAATGAAACCACGCGGGCCTACTTCGCAGGCATGGCGAAGATCGACACCACCGGCGCCAAAGCCGACTTGGCCAAGGCGGCCGAGGGTGACGGGGAAGCCATGAAACGCATCGCGGCATCCTCGCCTGCCTGGAATTCGATGCTGCGCACGACCTGCGTGGCTACGCTGCTCGAAGGCGGGCACGCGCACAACGCCCTGCCACAACTCGCGGCCGCTAATATCAACTGCCGTGTCGAGCCTGACGACTCGCTCGACTACGTGATGGGCACATTGAAGAAAGTGATTGCCGACGACCAGGTGAACATCTCGGTCACCACGCAGGAAGAGAACTCTCCGCCTTCGCCGCTGCGTCCGGAGCTGGTGCGGTCCGTGTCACGGATCACAGACTCGATGTGGCCGGGCGTGGTGGTGCTTCCCACGATGAGCACGGGCGCCACCGATGGCCGCATGTTACGGCTGGCGGGCATCCCCACCTACGGGGTGCAGGGACTATTCGGCGAGCGGGACGATAACCGTGCGCACGGCCGCGACGAACGCATGCTGGTGACGTCCTTCTATGAAGGACAGACGTTCCTGTATGAGCTGGTCAAAGCGCTTTCGACGGCACCGTAAGGGACGGTTTACGGGCAGAGGCTGGAATTATGAGCGATACGAATGTTTACCCATATGAAACGCGCTTGAACATTCTTTACCCGCAGGGAGAAGTAATAGACGAGAAGACCTTGGCCGACGCCTGCACCTACAAGTGGTACAACCAGACGCTCTGCAAAGTGAATGACTCAGTGGTCCGTCTCGGTGTGGTGGAAGGGGAATATCACTGGCATCAGCACGAAGACGACGATGAGTTCTTTTACGTGCTGGAAGGCACGCTCTTGATCGACCTTCCGGGCCGGACCGTCGAACTTACCCCAAGAAAGGGCTTTGTCGTTCCCAAGAAAGTGATGCACCGTACGCGAGCGCCAGAGCGGACCGTGATTCTCATGATCGAGAATGCCGGAATCATTCCGACAGGAAACTGACGGCGCGGCGAGGCCCCGCATTACAATGGAAGAAACGCAGGGGCACGGGGATGAAACTTATGGCGCTCGATATCACGCAGAGGGAACGTGAAGGGGTCACGATCCTGGATCTGAAAGGCCGCATCACCGTCGGCGACGAGGCGGGCAACCTGCGGGAAAAGGTCTCAGCATTGAACCAGCAGGGTGTGAAGAACATCGTGTTCAACCTGGCAGGCGTGGACTACATCGATAGCACGGGCCTCGGCGCGTTGGTGGTGAGCGCGACGAGCCTGCGCAAGAACGAGGGCAACGTCAAGCTGCTCAATCTCAACCGGCGCAATATCGAACTTCTGGTGATGACCAAGCTGGCCACGGTGTTTGAAATCTTCAACGACGAACAGGACGCAATCAACAGCTACTTCCCCGACCGCAAGCTCAAGAAGTTCGACATCCTGGATTTCGTGCAGAAGATGAAGAAGGACGAGTAGCGAGCGGCTCAGAGCGGGCAGGCGGTGCGCGCGTGCTACGATGTCGCCTGGATGTTTTCCGGCGAACGTCGATCTCTAGTTTTTTCGGTTGCCTCCGGAATCCTGATCTTGGTTTTCCTGCTGGAGTGCTTTCTGGCGAGCCGCGTCAAGAGCCCCTCGTGGGATGAGCCCGGCGATATCGCGGCGGGTCTGTCCTATATCCTCACGGGAAGGTTCACCGTGAACCTGCAGCACCCGCCGCTGCTGAAGGAACTGATCGGCCTTTCCGCGCTCGTCTCAGGCGCGCGCTGGCCGGGTTCGCAGCAGGCGCAGCTCCTGCTCAACGGGGCGGGGCAGTATCAATGGGCGGTGGGCAGCGACATTATTGCGGCCAATGGCCCGGACAAGGTGATGTTTTGGGCCAGGCTGCCCATGATTCTGGTGGCGGCCATGATGGGCATCTTCTTGTACCTCTGGGGCCGGCGGATGCTCGGCGCGGCCGCGGGTCTCGGCGCATTGTTTCTTTGCGTGCTCGATCCGAACGTGGTGGCGCACTCGTACCTCACCACGCTGGATGTAGGCTTCGCCAGTTTTACGGTGTTGTTCTTCTTTGCTCTCTGGAGCTATGTGCGGTATCCGAGCCTGAAGATGCTGGCACTTTGCGGACTGGCTCTGGGAGCGGTGCTGGCTACGAAATTCTCCGCAGTTGTGCTTCTGCCGGTGGCGGGGCTGCTGCTTGTGGTTGCTGCGTGGCGGCCTCCAACCGGATTGCCCAAACCTCCGCGAACGTTTCTCAATTTATACGGGTTCACCGCCGATCGCGAGATCAAGGCAGGCCCTAACGAGCCGTGCCCGTGCGGCAGCGGGCGTAAATTCAAGCTCTGCCACGGCGCTCCCGGCGGGGCGGCCCGGCGCGCCGAGCCGGCGCTCGCAGCGAAGATGCTCCGCGCCGTTTATGTTTTCCTGGCAATGTTCGCGGTGGCGTTCCTCGTGATCCAGGCCCTTTATTTCTTCCCGAGTGAGCCCCTGCTTTATCTGAAGGGCATGGGGCTGGTGAACGCCGATCACGACCCCAACTATGATGCGTACCTGGCCGGCATGCTGGATAAACGGTTCTTCAGCTACTTTGCCGTGGCCTGGTTGATGAAGGAGCCGCTGGCGGCCATTGCGTTGGTTTTGGTGGGGCTAGTCCTCGTCATCCGCAGCCGGAAATATTCGCTACTCGACAAGCTGTTCCTGCTGGCGCCGTCCGCGGCGTTATTCGCCGCGCACTCGCTATTTGCAGACGCCATTGGGATTCGTTACATCATCCCGGTAATGGCGTTCAGCTATTTGGTTGGCGGTCTCGGTTTGGCCGAGCTGATAGGGGGCGCGGCAGTGTGGAAGCGCGTCGCGGGAGGAGTTCTCTGCTTGTGGCTGATAGTGGCTGCAGTGGGCATCTACCCCGATCATCTTTCCTACTTCAACGAGGTGGCGTGTCTCCTCAAAGACCCGGGGAAGATTGGTTTGGATGGAGGGTCGAGGTGCGGTCCGTTGTGGCTCGACGATAGCAACGTTGATTGGGGTGAAGGACTCAAGCAGCTCAAGAACTGGTCGAACGCGCATGCGAACGGGCGCTCGATTCGGCTGGCATACTTCGGGTCGTTCCCGCCGGAGGTGTACGGCTTCACACCGATCGATGCCCAGCAGATCTACGAGACCCCCACACCTGGGCTGTATGCAGTGAGCGCGCACCTGGTGGCTCGCTTTCCACCTTGGAGCGTGAAGTATGGCGACGGGGCCGCGTTTTGGATGCGCCGCACCAAGCCGATCGCCATCGTGGGGCACTGCTTGTACATTTACGACATAAAGTAGCCGGAGTCTTCTAATCGGGCGCTCCCGATGCGAAGATCTCCGCAGAACAACCCAGAGTGCGGATCGCTTCGGAGCGCACGTTCTCAGCCGCCGCTCCGTGTGTACCATATAGACGCACGACATTGCGCGCCGCGGCGCAGACGTGTCCGTGCACTAAAGGACAACTCGCGTTCAGGGCTCCATTGGAAACGGCGCATCCCTGAGGATCGATCTGGCGGTACAACTCGACCAGCTTTTGGGCGACAGCGGTGGGATCGGAACTCAGCGACAGCGCCTCCATATAGGTAACGGCGGCTTTTTCCAGATCTCCATTCGCTTGGTAGAGGCCGGCGAGTTCCTCACAAATCTCGTCCGACTGCGCGACGCGGCGGCCATACTGCAGCATCTGGATGGCCTGGCTCGGCCGGGAAATGCGTTGGTAGATGCGGCCCAGCTCGGCGTACACTTCGGTGGTGCCGAAGTCGCGCCCTAATAGTTGCGAGCGGGCCTGGTCGATGCGCCGGCCGCGCTCGAGCAGGTTCAGCGATTTTCGATACAGAGCCTCTTTCTGCGCGGGGTCTTGCGCGGCGTCGCCTTCCACTCGGTACCAGTGGGCGGTGTTGGCATATGGTAGGGCGATGTTACGGTCGTCCGGGAGCGCGTTGATGACGGCCATCGAACGTTCGGCCTCCGCAATCGCCCCCGGGATATCCTTGCGGACTTGCCCGGCGATTACGGACAGGTTGAAGTGGGTCTTGTAGCTTCCGGGGGCGGCCCTTTCCGAACTGGTCCAGAGGCTCGCGTTATCGGCCCAGTCGGAATTGCGCATCCAGGTGCGAATCACCAGAGCCCCACACACCAGCGCCAGCAGAAGCGGTCCCATCGAGCGTACGCGCGTCCATCGTCGTGCGGCCCACCACCAGGCCATCACGGCGGAAACCGCAGCGGCAAGAGCAGGCAGGTACAGGAACCGCTCGGCCATCACGGTGCCGATCGGGAAGAGCAAATTGGATGTGGGCGCGAGCGCCGCGAAAAAGAGTGCAATGAAGAAGCAAATGGGTCTGGCGCGGCGCCAGCACAGTACTCCGGCCGATAGGGCTGCTGCGCAAACCGCCAGCGAGAGGAGCGCTCTCCCATCGCTCCAGCCGACGAGAGCAACCTGGTTGTAGGAATAATCGCAGGAGAGGCGAAGCGGCCAGAGGAGCAATGCGATGTATTTGACGAGCACCTCGATGGCGGTCAGCCGGGCCGTCCAGAAACTGACGCCGACCAGCGGATTATCGGTGAACGCGATCGGATCGGCCACAATGCCGGCGAGCACACGCGCGCGCACTACCAGAAAGAGCGCCACGGGTAAGAAAGCGGCGGCATATCCGGACATGCGCGAGCGCCACGCGGGACCGGCGCGGAAAATGAGATCGTAAAGCGCCATTGCCGCCACCAGCGCCACGCCGCTCTCTTTGGAAAAGACGGCGATGGCCGAAGCCAGCGTCAGCCCGGCGAGCCACTGCCGCTTGCGCGTTCCCTCGGCGGCCGCAGCCTGGATATGGCACAAGAGGCCGGCCAAGACTCCCAAGGCAGCCAGCAAATCGGCGCGGCCTACGACGTTGGTGACCGATTCGGTGAGCACCGGGTGCACTGCCCAGATCGCCGCGGCGGCGAAGGCCAGCGGGGCCTCGCCCAGCAACAATAGCCCCAGCAGATAAACCAGCGCAATGTTTGCCGCATGCAATGCGAAATTGATCCAGTGATACGGCGCCGGATTCGTGCCGTTTCCGAGGACGGCATAGTTGAACAGATAGGAGAGGGTGGTCACGGGGCGGTAGAGCCGCGCGTCAGTCCTGCCGAACCAATAATCCTGGGTTAGGATCAGGCGCACATTGCTGAGCGTGGCTTCGCGGATCCGCACGTCCTGGCCGATGGCGAAGGAGTTGTCGTAGATCAGGCCGTCCTGAAAGGAATTGGAATAGGCCACCAAGGCCAGCGCCCAAACGGCCAGGATTCGGCCGCCGTGGCGCCGCAGAATCGCAGCCAGCAGGCCGGGCCCGGCCGCGGCAGGATGGGCGCGAATTTCGGTGCTCTTTTGAGGCTTCGTCTTGGGGGCAGCGCCGCGCACGGTTCCAGGATATCGTGTTGACGGCGGCCCTCCTGCCGCTGAGAATAGAGGGATGGCATCCGGCCATCCCAAACTTCTGGCCGCCGGCGCGCGAGCCGCGGACTTTCGGCTGACGCGCTTGGAAGGCGGAGAAAACTGGCTCACCGACATCGTGGCGCACGGCCCTGCTCTGCTGGCGTTCTACAAAGTGAACTGCCCGGTGTGCCAGCTCACGCTCCCTTATCTCGATCGCATCCAAGCCTCGGGCCGGCTTCCCATTTACGCCATCTCGCAGAACGACGCCGGCGATAGTAACGACTTCAACCGGCGCTTCGGCGTGAGCCTGCCGACACTGCTGGATCGCGAGGAGGATGGTTTTCCAGTGAGCAACGCGTTCGGCATCGCGACGGTTCCCACGATGTTTCTGGTGGAAAAAGATGGCTCGATTTCCCGCGTGATCGAGGGCTGGAATAAAAAAGAGGTCGAGAAGCTGGGAGCTCAGGCCGGTGTGAATCCTATCCGTGAAGGCGATTCGGTTCCCGACTGGAAAGCTGGTTGACACGCCCGCAATTAGGCTCCCGGGCGGAGTCGGGCTAGAATAGAAAAACGAACCAATGGCCGACGACAAGCTGAATATCCTAAGCACGGCTGCCGCAATCGCCAAGGGGATGGGCGTCACTTTTAAGGAGATGATGTCTCCCACGGTGACGGAATACTATCCCGATGAGCCCGTGAAGTTGGAGGAACGCTACCGCGGCGTTCACGTGCTGCAGCGCGACGAAAACGGGATGGAGAAGTGCGTGGCGTGTTTTCTCTGCGCTGCGGCCTGTCCGGCCAATTGCATTTACATTGAAGCCGCGGAGAACACTGAGAAGGTGCGCATCTCCGGCGGCGAGCGTTATGCCAAGGTCTACAACATCGACTACAATCGCTGCATCTTCTGCGGCTATTGCGTGGAAGCCTGCCCCACGGATGCCATTACGCACGGGCATGGTTTCGAGGCTGCGAGCTACAACACTTCCACGCTGATCAAGCGCAAGGAGGATATGCTCGCGCCCATACCGCCCGGCGCACACCCGCCGGTGATCGCGGAACAAAAAGCGGCGGCGCACTAAACGCTGCCTTCAAGCGCGGCCCCGGTAACC